>NZ_WWSA01000059.1:0-3314 GCF_009875615.1 Dorea sp. BIOML-A1 | reverse complement strand
TTCCTTTAACGGTGCTTCTGACTCTCTAATTGTTTCTAACGGCATTCCACATTCACAATAATCCTTATCTATTGTTTCCTTCAAGTCGTGACTGGCAGCGAATGTTAATAAATAAAATGCCCGGAAGTGTAACCCGGTGAAGGCCACTACGGTTACGCACTTGCCATTTCATTCTTAAGGCATTCGACACCCACGGAATAAAAAGTAGGAAGCCGTTCCAGTGAATGTGAAGAAGGTGTTGGAAATAGTTAAGCGTCAAAATTATGCGTTGGGTTTTCGAAATTTGCCTGTTTGAGCCGAATGGCGAGTTGCAAATTTCGGGAGCCCGTTTTTAGCATAATTTTGACGCTTTAGTATTTCCCACCGACGGAACCTGAACAGGAACGGCTTCCTACTTTTTATGCAGGTCCGGGTCGTCGTGCCTTCCTGAATTAAATCCCAATTACCGATTTTATAGCTCCCAACAATTCCGCATATGTCTCGTATGCCGGAATCTCCGGATGATCTTCTTTGATCTTATCAGTGGTGCGGAACAGGAATCCTGCTTTTCCTGCTTGGATCATGCCCAGATCGTTGTACGAATCGCCACTTGCAATTGTTTCAAATCCAATAGACTGTAGTGCTTTCACGGTGCTGAGTTTTGAGTTTTCCACACGCATCTTAAAATCTGTGATCTCGCCATTTTCTGCGATTTCAAGACTGTTGCAGAACAATGTCGGTCTTCCGAGCTTTTCCATCAATGGCTGTGCAAATTCTGTAAAAGTATCACTGATCAGAATTACCTGACTGAAAGAGCGCAGTTCATCTAAGAATTCTTTTGCTCCCGGGAGTGGGTCGATCTTAGCAATCGTTTCCTGGATTTCCTTGATTCCAAGTCCATGTTCTTTTAAAATATCCAGTCTCCATCTCATCAGTTTATTGTAATCCGGTTCATCCCTTGTCGTTCTTTTTAGTTCAGGGATTCCACTTTCCTCGGCAAATGCGATCCATATTTCCGGTACTAATACTCCTTCAACATCCAGACATGTAATATACATTCTATGATTCCTCCTATACCTGTTTGTCTTTTTGCTTTTTATCATAACACAAGTTTGCTGATTTTACATTCTTTTTATTAGCAATTCTTCATTCCTAACTGCCAGAATGCAACCGCACTGGCAGCTGCGACATTCAGCGAATCCACACCGTGTGACATCGGAATCATTACCGTATAATCGCAGGCGGCAATGGTTTCTGCCAGCAGTCCGTCTCCTTCCGTTCCCAATATCACTGCCAGCTTCTCTTCTTTTGCGAGTTTCGGATCAGCGATACTTACGGAATTTTCTTTCAATGCCATCGCCGCCGTCTTAAATCCCAGTTCACGTAATATATGCATTCCTTCTTTTGGCCAGCTTACAGATCTATCCACAAATGTCCACGGAATTTGGAACACTGTCCCCATACTGACCCGGCTTGCTCTTCTGTAAAGCGGATTACTGCATCCACCTGTCAAAACCACTGCATCCATGTGAAGTGCCGCTGCTGAACGGAAGATAGCGCCTACATTTGTGGGATTCATTACATTTTCAAGTACTGCTATTCTGTCACAGCCGGCACAGATTTCCCGTAGCCCTGGCAGATTCCGCCTTTTCATCACACATAACATTCCTCTGGTCAGTTTAAACCCGGTAAGCTTCGTCAGTACAGCAAATTCTGCCGTATATACCGGTACATTGGCACACCGTTCAAGTACGGCTATTGTTTCCGCATCTTCCAAAGCCTGCTTTTTTTCTACCAGAACAGACACCGGCTCATATCCTCCATCCAATGCCCGGATAATCACTTTCGGACTTTCCGCAATAAACAGTCCTTTCTCCGGATGGTCTTTGTTCAAAAGCTGTGCTTCTGTGAGCCTTGCATATACATCCAGTTCCGAAGCATCAAAATCCGTAATTTCTTTTACATTCTGTAATAGCTTTATATTCGCAGTTTCTGTATTATCCATAATCATTTTCCTCTTCTTTGTCATTTACAGGATCTTATTGTTATCTTATTATACAGAATGAATGATATTTTCTCAATTCTGTAAATATTTTATGCCCATAATCCCGGACTTTATGTTAAAGTGGATAAGGTATGAGTAGATATTTTTTTGATATAAGGAGAATTCTTCACTATGATGACTGAACTTGAGAAATATTATAATAAATTTAACGAAGAAAAACGTCTTGGAAGCCGGCATGGACAAGTCGAATTTACAACTTCTATGAAATATATACACGAATATCTTCCAAAAGATAAATCTGCAAAAATTCTGGATGTAGGTGCAGGAACCGGCCGTTACAGTGTCGCCCTTGCGGAAGAAGGTTACGATGTCACCGCTGTTGAACTGGTTAAATATAATCTTGGCATTTTAAAAAAGAAGAACAGTTCCGTAAAAGCTTATCAGGGTAATGCTATGAAATTATCTCGCTTTTCGGATAAAGAATTCGACTTGATCCTGGTATTTGGCCCTATGTACCATCTGTATTCCATGGAAGATAAAGTCAAGGCACTGACCGAAGCAAAACGTGTACTAAAAGATGACGGTGTAATCTTGGTTGCTTACTGTATGAATGAATACAGCGTCCTGACCTATGGATTCAAACAGAATCATATTTTAGAATGTATAGAAAGTGGAAAGATTGATGAAAACTTCCGTGTACAGCCAAAACCGGAAGACCTCTATGATTATGTACGTCTGGAAGATATGGATGCATATAATAAGGCTGCCGGACTGGAACGGATCAAAGTAATCTCAGCAGACGGACCTTCGGATTATATGCGCCCGGTACTCAATGCGATGGATGATGAGACATTTGAGACATTTATCCGATATCATCTTTCGGTATGTGAACGCCCGGAACTTGTGGGGGCAGGATCACATACGGTGGATATTTTGAAGAAGATTGGGATTTAATTCAGGAAGGCTGTGGATACCCGAACCGGAATAAAGCTTGAAAAGGCGTTCCTGCTCAGGTTCCATTGGCGGGTCAATTCTAAAGGGGTAAAATTCTGCTAAAAGCAGGCTTTCAAAATTTGAAACTCGGCATACGCCTCAGACAGTCAAATTTTGAAAACCTAACGCAGAATTTTACCCCTTAAGAATTACCAACGCCTCTTTCACATTCACTGGAACGCCTTTTCAAGCTTTATTCCGTGTGTATCAAATGCCTTACGAATGAAACCTGCTAAGAAAAGTCAATAATTATTTTTATCTTTTTTATTTTCTGTCACAAAATATATTTGCGTACCACAAATAGACTGTCTGATTGGCAGTCTAAAAAATTATTTAT
>NZ_WWSA01000058.1:0-4390 GCF_009875615.1 Dorea sp. BIOML-A1 | reverse complement strand
GTAAAAGAAGCATTGAAAGATGATGATGGATATTACCGTACAGAACAGATGGGAAGTGATGATGAAAATGCAGCAGATTTAAACCGGATCTGGGATGTGGATCAGAATATTACTTCCATCTATTCATCTGCATACAATCCGGACTATCAGACATTCCGTCAGAAGACATTCGGACTGGAAGAACCGTTCCGCAATGGGATGATGCAGTCTGTCTCGAAAAATCCGGTATTTCAACGGATGATGGGAGTGCGGTATATCGTATCAGATTCGGATGTGCCAGGATATACTCTGGTTAAGAAATGCGGCACAACCGGTATATATCAGAATAAAGATGCAGCACCGGTCATGTATGCAACAGATCGTGTGATGACGGAAGAGGAATATAAGAAACTTACATTTCCATATAATCAGACGGCATTTCTGGAATATGCGGTTGTTGGAGAACATACGGAATCTTCAGATCAGAACATAATGACAGCCTATGCGCCGGTTAGTCTGAAAATGGCCAATAATAGAACTACAGGTGGAGCGGAGCAGAAAACGATGCAGCAAGAGGGGCAGAAACAGATTCTTTTTTTAAGATTCCGGGTGGACAACGCACATCCGAATAAGGACGTGGCAGTCTGGATCAACGGAATCCGTAACAAACTAAGCGCGAAAGATCATGTATATTATAATGAAAATAAGATATTTACCTATGCAGTGCCGTTAAAGGATGGAGAAGATAATATTTCTGTGACATTTGGCAAAGGAAAATATCGATTAAGGCATGTACAGGCATATCTCGGCAGTCTGCCGGAACGGTCAGAATTGTTGTATCAGTCAGAAATCCAGGTGGACAAAAAGCAGACAGAAGATAACGTGATCCAGGGGACAATTCGTGTAAAGAAAGATGGATGGTTTATTACGTCCATCCCTTATGATAAACATTTTAAGATTTATATTGATGGAAAAGAAACAGAGATACAAAAAGTAAATACGGCATTTCTGGGGTGTAAGATTGAAAGTGGTAACCATGAATTGAAGATCATCTATCATGCACCGGGTACAACAACAGGAAAAATCCTGTCTTTGATCGGAATAGCCGGATTCTTGTTAGTTCTTGTACGGGAAAAAAGAAAACAAAAAAATACAAGGTAGTATACGTTGATATCTATATACAGCAGCAGATTTGCGGAAAATTGCTGCTGTATATTTGCATTTTATAAAAAAGAAGAGTATGATGTTAAATGTTTTTTTTACTTGAATAAGGAAGAAAAATGGAAACAGACAACAGGGTAAGACGAGGATGAGAACATGAAGATCATAGAAACATATGGAAATTATATAGAAAAATGGAGTAATGAGGATCCGGACAGAGCCAGATGGCTTTTAAAGACCGGATGGAAGGCACAGAATCTGAAGTTCCGGTTTGCCCCGGACAAAAGACTGATGCCGGCAGACCGGTATCTGGCAAGACTTATGATGGATACGATGCTTATGCCTTTGGAAAAACCACAGGAAAGTGCAATAGTCAGCATCTTTACTCCTTGCGAACTGTTGCAGGAGGCAGGAATCCATCCGTATAATGTGGAAGGATTTTCCTGTTATCTTTCTGCATCAAAGGCAGAAAGAGCATTTTTACAGCAGGCAGAAAATACAGGAATTTCTGAGACACTTTGCAGTTATCATAAGACATTTATCGGGGCGGCACAGAAGAAAGTGCTTCCGAAACCAAAGTGCATTGTGTACACGAACCTGACCTGTGATGCAAACCTTCTGACGTTTAAAAAGTTGGCGAAAATGTATGAAGTGCCAATCTTTGCAATTGATGTCCCGATGCAGCAGAATGAGGACAATGTACAGTATGTGGCAGACCAGCTTCGGAAGCTGAAAGAGTTTATAGAAAAATGTACGGGTAAAAAGATTACAGACGAGGCATTAACAGAACGGCTGAGAAGAAGCAAACGGACACTGGAGAAGTTTGCACAGTATGAGAAAGAAAGTGCAGATAAATATGTTCCGGCAGATCTGGTTACGCCTCTTTATGTGGGAATGACCAACAATCTTTTGCTTGGCACAAAAGAAGAAGAGGATTATGTGGATCGCCTTTTGAAAGACGTAAAGAATGCTCCTGCAAAAAAAGGAAAGAAAATCTACTGGATGCATACGATCCCATTCTGGTCTGATGCGGTGAAGAACGAGCTATGCTTTCAGGAAAAAGCACAGATTGTCGGCTGTGAACTGAGTCACGTCTGTGAGCCGGATTTTGATCCGGAGAAGCCTTATGAGGCAATGGCGAGACGTATGGTATATCATGCATTAAATGGAAGCGCGATCAGAAGAATCGAAGCAGGAATCCGTCATGCAAAGGAGACAGGAGCAGACGGTGCTGTTTGGTTCGGACACTGGGGATGTAAGCATACCCTTGGAGCAGCACAGCTTGCCAAGCGCAAATTCGAAGAACAGGGAATCCCGCTTCTGATCCTGGACGGCGATGGATGCGACAGAAGTCATGGCGGAGAAGGGCAGACATCTACCAGACTCGGGGCATTCTTAGAGATGCTGAATACAGAAACGGATGAAAATACGGACAGACAGGAGGAATCGCACGATGAATAAAACATATTATGTCTGTAAATATACCCCAATCGAACTCTTAGAAGCGTTCGGCGGGGAATGTCAGAACCTGAATGAGATGCCGCAGGGCTTTGACCATGCGGATCAGATAGCGCATCCGAATATCTGTGGATTCGGCAAGGCCCTTCTGGAAGCTGTTATGAGTGGAAAAGTAAAGGAACTGGTGTTGGTCAACTGCTGTGACACGATTCGGAGTGTGTATGATATTCTGGAAGACAGCGGGAAACTGGATTTCTTATATATGATTGATGTACTTCACTGTGATGCAGAATGCAGCAGGGAACGTACAGCAGTGCAGTTAAAAGGTCTTGCGAAAGCATATGGAGAATATAAAGGTACCAGATTTGATGAAGAGAAGTTCCGGCAGGCATTCAAGAAGCCGGAACGCATCGTAAAGCCGCATATCAGTGTGCTGGGTGCACGTATGGGAAATGAACTTTTTGATATGGTACAGAAAAGTATGCCATATCCGGTGGAAAATGATACCTGTGTCAATAACCGTTCGGTGGGCGAGGCAGAGCCGCCAAAAGATCTGGGATTCGATGAGCTGATGGTATGGTATGCGAAAGAACTTCTCGGACAGATTCCATGTATGCGAATGATGGATCACAGCGGAAGAAAGAGATTATATAACGATCCCGGATTAAAAGGAATCATTTATCATACTGTGAAATTCTGCGATTTTTACAGTTTTGAATACGCACAGATTAAGCAGAATGTGACCGTGCCGCTTCTGAAGATCGAATCGGATTATACGGTGCAGAGCAGCGGGCAGCTTCTGACAAGATTAGAAGCATTTGCAGAGAGCATGAATATGGAACAACTGGAAGGGAAGGAACTGAAGATGGGAAAAGGATATTTTGCCGGAATAGACAGCGGATCAACAAGTACAGATGTAGTAATTCTTGATAAAGACCAAAATATCGTGACAGGTATCATCCTGCCGACAGGTGCGGGAGCAGCAATCGGAGCAGAGCGTGCACTGGAAGAAGCGCTGAAGGATGCGGGACTTCAGAGAGAAGACATCGATGCAATGGTTACAACTGGATACGGAAGAACGGCCATTTCTGATGGAGATAAGAGTATTACAGAGATTACCTGTCATGCAAGAGGGGCACATTTCCTGAACCCGGAAGTCCGTACTGTTATTGATATCGGAGGTCAGGACAGCAAGGTCATCCGTCTGGATGAGAACGGGGCTGTAGCCAATTTCGTTATGAATGATAAATGTGCTGCAGGAACAGGAAGATTCCTGGAAATGATGGCAAGAACGATGGAAATGAGCCTGGATGATATGGGAAAGGCAGGTCTGTCATATAAGGAAGACATTACGATCTCCAGTATGTGTACCGTATTTGCAGAATCCGAAGTCGTATCACTGATTGCACAGAATAAGGCTACTGATGATATCGTACACGGACTGAATAAAGCCGTTGCATCCAAGACAGCAGCACTGGCAAAACGTGTCGGCGGCGAGGAACGTTATATGATGACCGGAGGCGTGTCCAAGAACCAGGGATTGGTGAAGACACTGGAAGAGAAGCTTGGTACAACATTGGTAATCAGTGATAAGGCACAGCTTTGTGGAGCACTGGGAGCAGCATTGTTTGCAAAGGATATGGTTATAGAATAAAGAATCTTAGCAAGATCTTAGCGAAAGAAAAATAGATAGGATTAGAATTTGGTGATAATATAAGGTACTCACATATGGATGTGTGATCGTACTTGTGATTCCGGTATTTGCTTACTTATTGAATGGCGGACTATATAT
>NZ_WWSA01000057.1:0-4281 GCF_009875615.1 Dorea sp. BIOML-A1 | reverse complement strand
ATGAATGTCTCTTTGTTCCGGTTTATCTCTTCCGATGTGAAGCCGCAGGAATAACGGAGGTATTCATACACATGGCTATCTATTTGGTGACGTGCCGTTACTTTTGCTTGAAGTTCTTTTACTTCCAGTTCTTCATCCCTGAATTGAGGTTGATATACAGGGTAAAATCTAAATCCAGTTACTTTACTACGTTTGTTGTTAGGGTTTTCACGCACTTTTACGTAGTTGAATGTGTATGGGCAGCTTTCATCAAGCGCAGCCTTTGCTGGTTTTAATACTCTTTCCTCGAAGTTGTCGATTCTATCTTTTCCGTTTTTGTCTTTGTATTTGTCCGCAGGTATGCCAAGTCGTTCTTTTAAGTTGTCCAGTGATATATCCAAAGGGTACACCTGCCCACTCATGAGCATATAAAACCTAAGTGAATAGCCTGTAGGCAGCGCAAGAGCCTTGTTTAGTTCAAATTCCCTATATCCTTTTGCGAATTTGGTAAACACGTCCCAAAGGTCATTAGATACACGAAATGTTATAATACCGGTATGCTTTTTGTATTTCGGGTTAGATATAAATCCACATTTCCACCATTCCTCATCATCTTCGTAAGTGAAAAAACGTCCAGCCAGTGAATCGAGTGCAGCTATGATTTCGTTGTAGTCACGTCCGGAAAAAATAACGTCAGACACATGCATTTGCGCATCAACATCCCAAAGTCCATGCTCAAATTTGCGTTTCGTGCCTGCATAATCTTTCAGCTTTACTCCCTTTAGTTCAGCCTGGCAGGCTTCCAGTATGCGAAGAACTATTCTTTGTTCGTGTATGGACATGTCTTGCTGTTTGGACCATGTATATACCCATGATACAACTACGTCTTTATTTTTGGTAATAGGTAGCTTCTTTTTCATAACTATTTGATTTGCTGCAAAGATATAAAATACCTACATATAAACAAAAAAAGAAGGGTAAAACTCCCAAAGTGTAGGGAAAGTTCGTCTTAAAAACTCCCAAAGTGTAGGATTAAAACTCCCAAAGTGTAGGGAAACGCATGTTTTAATCCCTTTATTTATCGGTGTTTCCGCAAAAGTGATAGAGCATATTACAGACGATGCTTATAACAGACAAGGGGAATTTAGAGGGAAAAAGGCTGAAAATCAACTCGAAAAGAGGGGAAAAAGCAAAGCAACACCAACCAACGGGCGGTAGGCTTGAATATGGCTTTTAATGGCGTGTACACAAATAGGTACACAAATAGTTTGGAGGTTGAACTTTTATAGCTATATTTGCGGTGTAAATCAAATATATAAATATTATGCAGATAATTACAACGCGTGAATTTCGTGCCAATCAGAAGAAATATTTTGAACTGGCTGAAAAAGAGACAATCTTTGTTTCCCGTCGTAATGCCGCCCCCATAGTCGTATATGCGGCTACGGAAGAGGATTTCCCCTCAAGGGAAGAATTGGAGGCTATTCAGAGGGGTATTGAGGATATTAAGCAGGGACGAACTTTTAAAATGCGGAAGGATGAATCATTAGATGATTTTTTGAACCGTATAGAGGATGAGTGCAATGTATGAGATAGAATTTTCAAAAGAAGCTGCAAAACATGTACTGTTGCTAAGAAAGTCCTCTCCGCAACTCTTCAAAAAGTTAGAGAGGCTATTGGATGAGCTGAAAGAACATCCATACACCGGGACTGGACACCCCGAACAGTTGAAGTATTTGCAGGGTGTATGGTCAAGGCAACTTGATAAGAAAAACCGTATTAGATATACGGTGAACGAAACCACCATTGTTGTTTTTGTTATTTCTGTTTGGGGGCACTATGACGATAAATGACGTAAAAAAACAATGTAAAAATTAAAGATATGGCAGTTATAAATCTTACATCCGAGGAATTTGCTAACCGAATAGAGGAAATGCTTGATTTGGCGAGTAAAGGCGACAATGTACTTATTCATCACGAGGGGAAAACCTATACTGTTATTCCTATAAGTGATGAAGAATTGGAGAACTTAACCGCGAAAGAAAAAGTATTACTGAATAAGTAATTTTTCTCTTTTTTGTCTGCAAATGTAACTCCATACTCCGTAACCGTCAAGGGCTTCGCAAGTCCGGATCCGGAAAAATCCTGCGCTCGCAGGCTCGTGCGGTTTTTCCAGCCCGTCCCCTTGACAGTTCTCCGTATTCCGTTGTGAAAAAGGCAGGAAAAAGAGAAAAAAATGTGTGCCTATGCAGCGTGTCAGCGTTGTGTGTATTCCCATGCGGCATGTGTATATATAGCAAGAAGTGTCCTTGTCGGACATTCTTGCCTTTCTCGCTTTGCTCAAAAGGATTTTAAGATTACCTTTGCGACATGGAAGTAAATCGAACGGAGAAGATAACATTCCGCTGCACGGCACTTGAAAAGGCGGCACTTGCGGAACAGGCAGCCCGATGCGGCATCAGTACATCGGAGTACTGCCGTACACTCGCACTGGGCGGACGCCCCAAAGAGAGGTACACGGAAGAAGAAAGGGAACTGTTTCGGGAGATAGCCCGACTGAAAGGAACACTCCAGCGTCTGAACAACTATTTCGGTGGGCGCCAGTACAGGGAAGTGTTCGAAGAGAACCAGGCACTAATCAATGAACTTAAAAAGATACTTTCACGATGATAGCAAAAGGAAAGAGCATATCTCATGGCACGGCAGCACTGGAGTACGATCTTGCCAAAGAGATAAACGGGGAGGCAGCAGCCACCGAGATACACCGCCATGAGCTTTTCGGCTGTACAGGTGAAGAGATGGTGCAGGAGATGAAACCTTACTTTGTTGATTTTCCGAACGTAAAGAACAACTGCCTTCGGTTTGAGGTCAGCCCTTCAGTGGAAGAAAGTGCAGGCATGACCGATGCGGACTGGGCGAAGCTCGGCAACGATTTCATGCAGCGCATGGGCTTGATGAACCACCAGTACATCATTGTGAAGCACAGCGGAACGGAGAAGAACCGCAGGCAAGCCCACCTGCATATACTGGCAAACCGTGTGTCGTTATCGGGAGAACTCTACAAAGACAACTGGATAGGGAAGAGAGCAACGGAAGCCGCCAACGGTATAGCCAGAGAGCGGAACTTGGTACAGTCAAAGGACATAGGCAAAGCCAACAGGGAAGAGATAAAACAGGCTATGGACGGTATCCTTGCAAGGATGCAGGGATTTGACCTTGCCGGATTCAGCCGGGAACTCGAAAAACTGGGCTTCAGGGTAAGGGAAGCCCGTGCGAGTACCGGCAAACTTAACGGCTACTATGTAACGAGCCGGAGCGGAACGGAATACAAGGCAAGCGAGATAGGGAAAGGCTATACGCTTGCCCACATCGAAAAGACACAGAAAAACTTAAAGTATAACTCAATCAGCAGGAATTATGGAAACACCCTCAAACCCAAAGACGGAGGATTACACCTATAAGCAGGGACAGTACAGCCCCCGAAAGAGAAAGGACACCACGCCCAAAGTAAATCCGCAACTTGCGGTAGAGCTGGTGTTTCAAGAGTTGAAGCGCGTAGAATCCTATACGAAGCGCATAGAGGACGCAACAGCCAAAAAGGTAGAAGTAGATAGAGGAAGCCTTGAAAGTGCCGAAAATCGCCTAAAAAGCGTATTGGCGGAATTTGAACGGCTGGGGAACAGAATGAAAAATGGCGGCTATGTGGATAAACGGGTTTCGTTCTACTCCATTCTTTGTGCCGTTATCTCCCTCTTGTTTGCCTGCCTCATGTGTTATTTGTGGGTGGATGCTGCCAAGGAACGGGACAGATACCAGCCCTTTTATGAATATTACCAGCAGATGCAAGAGCAGAAAGAAGGGAAGGAATAGAAATGTACGAGTTAAATGGGTAGAAAACCAAATATTTGCAAAGATAGTAATTCTTTGCAAACTCTTAAATGGCACTGATGCCATTCCTATATATAAAAGCCGCCGGGAATCTATGGAGTTCCGGCGGCTTGCTCTTTATTCAAAAAACATTTCTTCTGATTTCTCAAAAATTAAATTGGGAGAGTCTATAACACTTTTTCTAAAGGAGGCAATATTACTTGTAGATGTGTCGCCCAACATTATGACTACTTTATTCCTTCTTTCATCTAAATAGTGACCATAATACTTTAATTTTGTAAAATCTTTTTCAAGTAATAAGGAGTCTAAAATCTTTATTTGCTGCATTAAGGACTCTTTACTGTTTCCACACATTTTTATAATTACTCCATTGGAACTTTTACATCTTTCAAAAATATCATTCCGTATATTGTA
>NZ_WWSA01000056.1:0-4303 GCF_009875615.1 Dorea sp. BIOML-A1 | reverse complement strand
TCATTGCTGTAATTCCTGCTGCATGTATCAAGTCAATGCTACTTCCATTGTCCGTATTGCTTTTTATTCCATGGTTCCATTGACGCACAGATTCCACCCTCTGCACTCTTAAGGAATTAACGCCACCAGGGGAAACCACCCTGCTGGGTCACTTCCTACGAGTGTAAAGCAAAGGGTCACTATACATAAATGGACTTTCACGGCATAAACGCACTACTCAGCACTCACTACAAGAAAAGAGAGCCACAATCAGCCCTCTAGTCAATTAAATCGTTTGGTGTAATGTGATTCTTGTGTACCGCCATGTATTCGTAAATTCCATTTTCCCAGTTAATCGGCTCATATGCAGGCTTATCTTGACCAATTAGCTCATACATCTCTATACGGTGCTTATTGGCTTCTCGTTGCCACTCAGTAACGTCAGGACGTTCATTCTCTTCTTCCAACCGCTTAATCATTGCTTCTGCTTCTGCATCAAGTTTTTGCCCATGTACTTTTCTCATGATTTTCTCCTTTCAATCCATCCTAGTTAATTTGTTTGGCTTAGCTCCAGAGTGCAGAGCTACATACTCGTAATAGCCGTTATTTTGGTCGTACTGCTTAATTGGATGATTTAGTGTGATTGCCAATTCAAGCTCTTTTATGCGTTTCTCATTCAATTCTCGCACGGCTGATGATGTACTCTCATACTCATTCACTCGTACAAGTCGTTCAAGTTCAATTTGCAGCTGCTTCATCATTTGTTTATCCATGGATCATTGCTCTTTTTCATAATCAAAAGCTAATTTTCCGTTTCGATAATACTTGTCGCCATACAAGTAAATACACATTTTCTTCATGTGCTTTCTAGGTAAAAGCATGTCACATTGCTCCACTCTAGATAACGTCACTTTCGGAATACCAAGATGCAAAGCCAGTGTTTCTTGCGTGAATCCATCTACAAGGCGTTTTGTCTTTATCTGCTCATGAAACGGCATAAGACGAAACTCTCTAGTTTCATTTAACCAGTTCGCCATTTTGGTAGTCCTCCTCATACAGATACTGTTTGATTCTCTCAATCTGAATGTGAGGTCTTTTACCAGTTTCAAGAAGCTCTTTGCCACTCTCAATGCTAGAAACTCGTGAAAAGTACTCTAATCCAAGAATTTCAGCTAGTTCTTGTTGGGTAAAACCTTCAATTTGTCGTTTAATACGGAGTTGTTTGTGTAGAGGAAGACCATCTGCAATAACAATTGTTGTGTTCTTGTGTTCATCGGGATTGAATTTATCCCATGTTGTAAATTTCATATGGAATTGTCCTTTCTGATTTGAGGTTGTAAAGCGAGGTAGCGACAGGGAGCGAAGGAGCATCAACTCTCCCCATCACTATATATAAATCGTAACCATTTCCCTTTTTACTTGTCTATATATTTTTTACAAATTTAGTAACTAATTTACTGGACTTCTTCACTAGTTCAATGTAAACTTTTAGATAGAAGTATACATTCGTTTTGCTGATTTTATTGGGTTCAATCCATTTTGGAGGAAAATCCAGTTTTACATATAAAAAGTATACATTCATTTTGTTGATTTTACTGGGTTCATGAAAGGGGAAATTAAAAATGACTAAAAAAGAGCATTTGATTGATGTACAACCGATTCGAAGCAAAGAAGAAATTGAAACTATGAAATGGGCACTTAAACGCCATTGCAGTGAAAGAGACTACATGTTGTTTCTAATCGGAATCAATACAGGCTTACGAGTAAGCGACCTGCTCCAACTAAAAACAGAACAGATCGTTGGATTAAAAAGAAAAAGAAAAAAGGAATTCATTGTTCTTGAAGGCAAAACGAAGAAAAAACGTATAGTTACTATCACATCTATTTTCGCTGAAGTACTTTCATATGCTGAAGGACTAGAAAGCGAGTGGCTTTTCCCTAGCCGTAAAGGAGATAAGCCTATAAGCAAGATACAGGCGTACAGACAGTTGCAAAAAGCAGGGGACTTTGCAGAAGTAGAGTCAATTGGCACTCATACCATGCGTAAAACGTTCGGTTACTGGTTCTACAAGCAAACAAAGGACGTTGCTATGTTGCAAGGCATACTGAATCACAGTACACCGCAGATTACACTGACTTATATCGGAATCAACAAAGAGGAAAAAGACAACGTATTGGACACATTCCACTTATAAAATACAGTCCATGAAAGGAGGTGAAAATATGCAAGTCCAATATAGCCATGAAAAAGGAAAATTCCAGTTTGTTCTTGATGACTATGTAACTATCATCGTTCGCTACTTGTATGCAGAAGATACAGAAGAGGAATTGTACTATCATGGAACAATCACACAGATACACGCAGAGGGCTTACACGCCGTTCTAGACGATGACAAGAGCAAGGAGCAATACTTTGCCTTTGCAGACATAGAAAAGGTGATACAAGGGCATTTAATACCGTTCCTAGGTGGATATACTAGAAGACAAGATATATAGCCATTACCAGCGATTCCATGGCACGGCACATGCAAATCCCTGCTCCCTTGCTAAAAGTCGGATACAGTCAAATCTGAGCGTTCTGAGTAACATTCTAGCGACTCGCCGTGTTCCTTGTAGAATCATAGGGAAGAAAATAGACTGGTAAAGGGAATCGTCTTTACATAGTGGAACATTTTTTTCTAGTAAAGCAACAATTTATACGATAAATGCAGTAATACCAAGCATTCGAACACGATAACGGACAAAATCACAGTTTTTGGGCATAAGAAAACAGGGGGTAGGTACTCCCCCTTAAAAAATCGCTATATTATTGTTGTATCAACGTTCTTTACGGTTATGATAGAGTTGAATCTACTTTACGAAACTAGCATACATATAATACATGAAAATTTTCTTTTTTCTGTAGGGCTTGAATCTTTTTTATAAATTCGTATATACTTCGGTTAGATATTTATTTTTCGGTTGCTCTTATTGTTTCGCACACAATAGGAGCTTTTTTTATGCCTTCTTGATGCTTACGTATCATTTCATAATGTTTCGTTTTCAAACGATTGCACCCCTCATCGATAATTTCAGCTATTTGGTCTATATCATTATCGAACGCTTTATACACCAATGCCAACGTAGGAGCAAGACTTCTTTTAAGCCACTCTTTTGTTTCCAATACCGTTTTTTCTTCAGTGATCGTAGTTAATGGCAACTTTTCAACTTCTCCCAAGAACTTGTCCCAAAACTTAGCGGTTTTCCATCTGCGTTTATTCGTATCCTTACTTTTCCCTTTTTCCACAAAACGGAGATAGTGTTTCAATATACCGCAAACAGTTTCACCAATGGACTCTTCTCCATCTTCTTTACTTGTGATAATTTCAGCAACTCGCATTGCTTTTTCATCTCGTAACTGCAATTCCGTTCTAATCCATACTTTAATATCTTCTGACACATTGTAATTTGTACCCTTACGTTCCGCTAGCTTATCGTATATCCGAATTTGAATATCAGATTGCGGAGAACCAAAATATAGTGTCATCCCATTTACATCACCAGAGTGTATTTTAATAGTTTCTAATACCCTAGCAAGTTTAAACGGAGATATTAATTCAGCTTTCTTAATCTTGTTTACCAGTTTCGGTATAGTAAACATACCTTCAAAATCATCAACCGCCGTATCTAATCTAGTAAGATAGCCCTGGTGTGCAAAAATGGACTGAAACAACTCTTTCCAAGTCTGTTTCCCAAGATTCTCATACTCACGGCATCCTCTACCTTTCAATTCAAGATGTAGACCCATATCCTCACGACCATTAAAGTAAATTACAATACTTCCATAACGGAAAGATTCTTTGTAACCATAATTTCCATCACCGTTAGAAAAGTCATCAGAATTTAGCTTCAAAACGTCAAAAATCAACTGCTCCATCTCGATATTTTTGAAAGTAGCTCCAACCCAGTCTACACAAGCTCTCAGCCCAGTTTCGGTTGTACGCTCCACCCCCATGTTATGTGTACGGGGGTTCGAGTATGGATGTAAATATTCTTTCTTCATTTCTTCACCCATTTTCTATTAAAAAATTTCAAGGAACACGGCGAAAAAAGATTCGCCCTGTCTCCAAGATTAAACATTAGCAAACTCATTCGTCAACCGATTCTTTTTATATTCTTCTAGTATCTGATATAGGAAAACCCTATAGGAGCGAAAAAAATAGCACAATTTGCTGAGTAGCTATTTGTATATGTTTGCGTATTTTCAAATCTTTACATGCCCATACCCCCTCTTACATGAAGCCTACGGCCGATGAAAAGAAAACCCCGTCCCCCACAACAGAAT
>NZ_WWSA01000055.1:0-7898 GCF_009875615.1 Dorea sp. BIOML-A1 | reverse complement strand
CAGCCCATCACATTATATTTTAGTATTCTATAAACCTACGATTTTATCATCAATCTGAGAGGTTTACACAGAATAATGGACCTGTTGACAAAGTAAAGAAAAAGTACCTTCTTTATGGTAAAATATATGTAATAATTTTGCCATAGGAGGTACTTTTTATGATGGGAAGAATTGATAATCAAATGCAACTTCTTATTCTGGATCTAGACTCAATGATTCCGGAAAATCATTTGTTGAGACAGATTAAAAACAGTGTAAATTTTGATTTCATCTATGAAAAAGCGTCCTCTTTTTATTCACATACAGGAAGAAAATCTATTGATCCAGTTGTTATGATAAAGATGCTATTAATTGGATATCTTTATGGAATCAAATCAGAACGCAGATTGGAAGAGGAAGTTTCTTTAAATTTAGCATATCGATGGTTTTGTGAACTTGATCTGATGCAGAAGATTCCTGACCATAGTACTTTTAGCCAAAATCGTCGGAGACGTTTTAGAGATAATACTCTTTTCAGAGATATTTTTAATGAAATCATAATGCAATGTATAAATATGGGAATTGTAAGTGGTAATACGGTAGTTGGCGATGGATCATTTTTACCAGGAAATGTTTCTGTTAACAGTTCTATAGAAGTAATAGAGACAGTACAACAGTCTTCCATCCACTACCTTGATGAACTGGAAAAAGAAATGTCTGAAATTCCGGGCTATAAAGAACCTATAACGAAAGAAGTTACAAAGCGTACTCTGAAAAGTACAACAGACCCTGATTGTGGATATATAAACCAAAAAAGGAAAAGGGGGCTTGGTTATTTAACAGAGATGACGGTAGATACGGGACATGGTATAATCACAGGCGTTAATTGTTATCCAGCAAATCATCGTGAAAGTGATATTATTCTCAATCATGTAAAACAGCAACAAGAGGCCTTACCTATTGATATAAAGGTGCTGGCATTGGATGGCGGTTATGATGTTGGGGCTGTTCATAGAGGACTGGAATTACTTGGAATCGAAGGCTATACAGCAATTCGCGAATACCAGAATAATGCTTTAAAAAAGGGATTTACATATAATCAAGATAAAGACTGCTTTGTATGCGAAAATCAGAAAGAGTTAAATTTTCAAAGGCTTGTCTTCAAAAGAAGCACCTTGAATTATTATAGACTGTATTCTCGTGCCCGTAAACTGTGTAAAGATTGTCCACGACTTTCTATTTGCGAAATAGATCAAGGAGCTATTCGGATCAACGCCAGTGGGAATTATCCTGCATTTCATCGTAATAAACTAAAATATCATACACCTGAATATGTCAAAGTAATGCGTTTAAGAAAAATATGGGCTGAAGGCACTTTTTCAGTCTTAAAAAGGGAACACAATTTAAAAAGAATCCATAAAAGAGGGATTATTCGTGCGGAAGAAGAATGCCTCTTTTCAGCTATGGCATTAAATCTAAAACGACTGGTTAAGGCTATGTAATCAAAGCCTTAACCAGTCATTTTTTGAATATTTGATTAAATTCACAAGTGAGAAATCGCGAATATAAGTAGTTTGTCAACAGGTCCAATAATTTACACTACCTATTATTTATCTAACTTAAGTCCCGCCAGTGCCTGTGCAAATGCGTTATTCACCGGTTCGTCATTTTGTTGCTGCTGTTTCTTCAGATATTTCTGGACATCGCGCTTAGATACGCCGGCACCTTCTTTGGCACGACGGTTCTTGAATGCTTCCAACTTCTCTTTGTAGCCGCAGGAGCATACAAATGTCTCACTGTCCCCCTTTTTGATCAGTTCCATCTTCTTGTGACAGTTCGGACATCTTGCATTGCTGGTGCGTGCGATCGTCTCGCGGTAGCCGCATTCACGGTCCTGGCAGACCAGCATGCGGGAGTTCTTGCCTTTGACAGAGAGCATACGCTTGCCGCAGCGCGGGCATTTTGTATTAGTCAGGTTATCGTGACGGAAAGTTCCATCGGAAGTCTTGATATCCTGAATTAATTCTTTGGTGTAGCTTTCGATATCTTTGATAAATACCTGCTCTTTGTGTGCTCCTTTGGCAATCTTGGCAAGTTCCATTTCCCAGGAAGCGGTAAGCTCCGGTTTTTTCAAATCTTCCGGGACTAATTCCAGAAGCTGTTTTCCTTTGGATGTCAGAAGAATCTCATTTCCCCTCTTTTCCAGCAGGAAAGAGTGGAACAATTTTTCAATGATATCGGCTCTTGTCGCTACGGTTCCGAGTCCGCCGGTTTCACCGAGAGTTTTTTTCATCTTATTATCATCAGAAGACATATAACGTACCGGATTCTCCATGGCGGACAGAAGTGTCGCTTCTGTAAAACGGGCGGGAGCTTTGGTCTTACCGCTTGTGATATTCGTGCGTGTGACAGTCAGGGTGTCGCCTTTGTGGAGAACAGGAAGTGCCTGCTCTGAAGCCTTTAAGTACATATCATTATTTTGGAAATCTTCTCCAAAATCTTCAGAATCTTCATAATCCCCGTAAGCATCATACTGTGAAGCAGAGGAACCGGAAGATGCAGCATCGGCATATACGGCCTTCCATCCGGCGGCTTTGATGACCTTTCCTTTTGCAGTAAATGTTTCACCTGCGGCTTCAGCTTTCAGTGTAGTCTGCTCATATTCAAATGCCGGATAGAGGACGCTGATAAAACGGCGTACGACCAGATCATAGATCTTGCGTTCATTGTTCGACATATGTTCCATCTGGACATATTCTTCCGTCGGGATGATCGCATGATGGTCGCTGACTTTTTTATCATCTACGAAGGCTTTGCTTGTCTTAAGCGGTTTCTTTAAGAGCTCCGGAATATATTTCTTATAAGGTCCGATATTGCAGGCTTTCAGGCGCTCTTTGATCGTTGGCACAATGTCCGTGCCGATATAGCGGGAGTCTGTTCTTGGATAGGTGAGGACTTTGTGGTGCTCGTACAGACTCTGCATGATATTCAATGTCTCCTTTGCGGAGAAGCCAAAGCGCTTATTGGCATCGCGCTGTAATTCCGTCAGATCATAGAGGCCCGGGGAAGGTGTCCGCTTGGATGAGGTATGCACATCTGTCACGGTAAGCGTCTGGTTCTTTAATTTTTTATCAAGGCCGGTTATCAGGTCTTTGTTAAAGGAGCGCAGGGAACCGCTTTTCTTTTGCTGCCATGTCCATGTGACGATAGAAGCCATAGTGCCGACAGAACCACTGGTAACAGAAGTTGTACACCGCAGTCCATAATAATCTTCCGGTTTAAATGAACGGATCTGCTGTTCGCGGTGTGCGATCATGGCAAGTGTCGGTGTCTGTACACGTCCGCAGGAGAGCTGGGCGTTATACTTGCAGGTCAATGCACGGGTGGCATTGATCCCGACCAGCCAGTCTGCCTCTGCGCGGCTTCTTGCGGCATGATATAAGTCGTTGTACGCACGACCGTCCTTCAAGTGGGAAAACCCTTCTTTGATCGCTTTATCGGTAACAGAGGAGATCCACAGACGGCGGATCGGCTTATGACAGCCGGATTTGTCCAGGATCCAGCGGGCAACCAGTTCTCCCTCACGTCCGGCATCGGTTGCAATGATGATCTCAGAGACATCTTTCCGGAAAAGCTGTGTTTTTACATTATGGTATTGTTTGGATGTCTGTTTGATCACGACGAGCTCCCATTTCTTTGGAACCATCGGGAGATAAGACATATCCCAGGCTTTGAATTTCTTATCATATTCTTCCGGGTCTGCTAAAGTGACCAGATGGCCGAGTGCCCAGGTGACGATATAATTGCTGCCTTCGATCGCACCGGAAATGTTCTTGTGACAGCCGAGAACACGGGCGATATCGCGGGCAACAGATGGTTTTTCTGCCAGTACGAGTGATTTCATATATATATACTCCTTTCAGATATAGAAAAACCCCGAAAACATGATGTTTCCGAGGTTATATAAGAGGCGCCAACCAGATTTGAACTGGTGATAGAGGTGTTGCAGACCTTTGCCTTACCACTTGGCTATGGCGCCATGCCTTACGTACTGTTAAGTATAACAAATACGTAAGATGAAGTCAAGAAAATCTGTATGTTAAAATCCGAGATCTTCATTTACCAGAATGACTTTGATGCGCTGTGGTGTCTTGGAATATCTGGTGATCAGGATCTGACAGCAGATCGTATCCGGTGTTTTGCAGTCGAAACAGGCACCTGTTTTGCAACAAGGAGTGCTCAGGTTGAAACGCTGTGCGTTGATCGGCGCGGCTTCATTTCTTGCACGGGACATGGCAGAATCTACATCGCGTGTAACTTTATTCATTCCGATGATCATCAACACATTCCGTGGTCCGGCAGCGATAGAGGATACACGGTTGGAATGTCCGTCGATATTGATCATAATTCCATCTTCCGTGATCGCATTTGCACTGGTCAGGAAGTAATCACAATCATATGCCGCAAGCTCGATCTTGCGCTTATCTTCCGGTGTCGGTGCGGTATCGCGGTTGTATACCTGATAATTTCCCTGACAGACAGCTTCTTTTAAGCCGATCTCATTGACAGACATGGAACCGCCCCAGGAGATGCTGCTTCCTTCCGGGATTAATTCCAATGCTTTCTTCAGAGCCTCTTCTTTGGAGTCTGTATAATAAGCTTCCATGTTGCGGGCTGTAAGTTCTTTTACAATCTTTGCGCCTAACATCTGGTTTCGTTTGATTCGATTCTGATCCATAATGAATTCCTCCCACGTTTATGTTGTTTAGATATTTCTACTTGAAATTATAACACAGATTCAGGTCTGTAGTCTTTGAAATAATGTAGAAGATGAGAAAATGAACATTTATATACTGCGCTTTTCCAGTCTTAAAATATAAAAAGAAAGCATGATGTTTGTCCGGTTCTCATTGGTCAGGATATCATAATCCAGAAGTTCTTTTATCTTATTCAGTTTATACGACAGCGTATTCTTATGACAATAAAGTGCATCTGCGGTATGGATGATACTACAGTCATGATCAAAGTAGACTTCCAGGATATGCAGATAATCGGTATGATGCACAGCGTCATAGTCAAGAATCGGGCCAAGTGTGGAGTTCAGGAAATCCGTTGTCAGAGATTGATTGTGGATATCGGCCAGAAGTTTGTATACACCAAGCTTATTGTACTCAAGGAAGTTCTTCGGGAGAGCAGTTTTGGTGAGCTGATAGGCGGTAAATGCGGTCTCGTAAGAGCGGTGAATGTCTGTAAGCTGCGAGACCGTAGTTCCGATCCCGACATAGACATCGGAGTTATTCTGACAGACATCGTAGAGCTTCTGAGATATATCGTTTACAGATTCACCGGCAAACAATACGATCAGATGCTTCCCTTCTTCATATACGATCCCTTTAGACATGAAATAACGGATCTTCTTTTCCAGCTGTTCCAGGTAAGAATTACCGGAATCACTGTCATAAGTGTGGCAGCTGATCATGAGGACAGTATAGTTCATGTCGCGGAAGAATCCATTGCTTTCTAGAGGATTCAGATAGGAGTCTTCATTCTCGGGGTAATAGATCGCATTTTTCAAAGCAGCGGCAAGACTGGTCTCGCGGTGTTCGTTTTTTAACAGAATCTCAGAAAAGATCCGCATGATATCAATGAACGGAGTGTCCCAGGAAGTGGAGAACAGCGGAAGCTGTATTTCATTGCAATAGTCGATAATCTCCTGGGAAAATGCAGGACGTGATTTTACAGAGATGATCAGTCCGCTGGCGTGTGCGTCTTTCAATGACTTTAAGAACTCTTTCAGCCAGTCCTGAGAGGTAAAATTCAGACCTGAGTTAAAGATCAGTTCATCACCGTGGAGCAGATGGGAGAATTCACCCTGTTCGACGGTATGGATCCAGGTTACTTCTTTATCATAAAAACTATTGGTATGAAGGATGACATCAAATTGGTTGTTAATTGCTTCATACAGGGACTGTAATTTAATTGCCATAAGTGTGGTCCTCCTGATATATGTTGATCAGAGTATAGATATATTTTATCATAATTGTGTGTGACACACAATTTATGGAATAAAATCTGTCGATTAAAACTATATTCATAGTGAATTTCGTGTGATATATTGTATGAGAAGTACAAAAGAATGAATATTCAACCCCGAAAAATGTGCTTCTAAAAAATCCATTCTCTAGATTTTTAAAAGACGGAAAGCTCTTCAACGAAAGTTGAGGAGCTCAGACTGTAGACAAAGTCCCGGGCAGAAGTCCGGGTTTTTCTTTTATCAAGTTTTCCACATTCCTAACTTTTTTCCATAGATTTACCAAGAAAAATGGTTCGGTTATCAACTTTATTTTCCAAGGTTTTTCAAGCACTTCATGATATAATTAGGGTATCAGGAGGTAGTGCTTATGATGACGAAAAATGCAGATAAAAAAAGAGAACAAATACAGATGTTTTGTATGGATGATATGGTTCCTCAAAACCATATGCTTCGCTTGATAGACAAAGCGATTAACTGGAACTTCATTTATGAACTTGTTGAAGAAAAATATTCTCCTGATAACGGACGTCCAAGTATGGATCCAGTTATGCTGATTAAAATTCCTTTTATTCAGTACCTTTATGGCATAAAAAGTATGCGGCAAACAATCAAAGAAATTGAAGTAAATGTTGCATATCGATGGTTTCTTGGATTGGATATGTTGGATCCCGTACCACATTTTTCTACGTTTGGAAAGAACTATACACGTCGTTTTAAAGATACAGATCTTTTTGAACAGATTTTTTCAAAGATTTTAGAAGAATGCATGAAATTCAAATTGGTGGATACAGAACATATTTTTGTGGATTCTACACATGTGAAAGCATGTGCAAATAGTAAAAAGATGAGAAAACGGGTGGCACATGAACAGGCATTATGGTACGAGCAGGAATTAAAAGAAGAAATTCAGAAAGACCGGGCGGCACATGGGAAGAAACCTTTGAAAGATAATGATAAAAATGATTCTCCACCACCAACTGCAAGCGGAGGAGAAAGTTTTGCAGATGAAACAGAATCTCAGATTCCGGAAGGAGCAAAAACACAAAAGTGCAGCACCAGCGATCCGGAAAGTGGCTGGTTTCGTAAAGGAGAACATAAACATGTTTTTGCATATGCAGTAGAAACAGCTTGTGATAAACATGGTTGGATTTTAGGATATACTGTTCATCCCGGAAACGAACATGATAGCCGTACATTCCCGCTATTGTATGAGAAAATAAAAGATTTCAAACCGGATATGATGATAATGGATGCCGGCTATAAAACGCCTGCCATCGCCCATCTTCTCTTGGAGGATGGAATCCAACCTCTTTTTCCGTACAAACGACCAATGACGAAAGAAGGTTTTTTCAAAAAATATGAGTATGCCTACGATGAGTATTATGATTGTTACGTCTGTCCTGGAAACCAGGTTTTAAAATACAGTACAACAAATCGAGATGGATATCGTGAATATAAGAGTTGCGGATTGTTCTGTAGTAGTTGCCCATACTTGCATCAATGCACAGAAAGTAAAGATCATGTAAAAGTCATTACCAGACATGTATGGGAAGAATACATGGAGAAAGCAGAAGATATTCGCCATACAATAGGTAACAAAGAAATATATCAACAACGAAAGGAAACGATTGAGCGACTTTTCGGAACAGCAAAAGAACAACATGGTTTCCGTTACACTCAATACATAGGAAAAGCACGGATGGAAATGAAAGCCGGGCTTACGTTTGCGTGTATGAATTTGAAAAAGCTGGCAAAAATTTTAGAAATCAGGGAATCTAAAATGAAAGAATCTTGGAGTTTTTTAAGATTTTTATTAAAACAGAGGCTATTTACAGAAAAGTGGTGCTGGGGATAACTCCCAGCACCAACTTTGTCTACAGTCTGA
>NZ_WWSA01000054.1:0-6087 GCF_009875615.1 Dorea sp. BIOML-A1 | reverse complement strand
CACCTAAAAGCAAAGGAACTACGCTCAAACTCGGCGTTCGCCTCAAACACGTTCGCTTCGTTCCTTTAACGGTGCTTCAGACTCTCTAACTGTTTCTGACGGCATTCCACATTCACAATAATCCTTATCTATTGTTTCCTTCAAGTCGTGACTGGCTACGGATGCTAATAAATGAAATATCCGGAAGTGTAACCCGGTGGAAGCCACTACGATTACGCATTTGCCATTTCATTCGTAAGGCATTCGACACCCACGGAATAAAAAGTAGAAAGCCGTTCCAGTGAATGTGAAGAAGGTGTTGGAAATAGTTAAGCGTCAAAATTATGCGTTGGGTTTTCGAAATTTGCCTGTTTGAGCCGAATGGCGAGTTGCAAATTTCGGAAGCCCGTTTTTAGCATAATTTTGACGNTTTTTACGCATTTATTATGCTCGAGTAACCGAACTATATAAAAATATATAATCTTATATAAAATAAATAATTTTTTAGACTGCCAATCAGACAGTCTATTTGTGGTACGCAAATATATTTTGTGACAGAAAATAAAAAAAGATAAAAATAATTATTGACTTTTCTTAGCAGGTTTCATTCGTAAGGCATTCGACACCCACGGAATAAAAAGTAGAAAGCCGTTCCAGTGAATGTGAAGAAGGTGTTGGAAATAGTTAAGCGTCAAAATTATGCGTTGGGTTTTCGAAATTTGCCTGTTTGAGCCGAATGGCGAGTTGCAAATTTCGGAAGCCCGTTTTTAGCATAATTTTGACGCTTTAGTATTTCCCGCCGACGGAACCTGAACAGGAACGGCTTCCTACTTTTTATGCAGGTCCGGGTAATCATGCCTTCCTGAATTAAATCTCAATTACGCAGATTCTATCTCGTAAGTGAATCCGGCATCGGTTATCGTCTGGATCGTATCGTTGATTCCCTGTCCACCAGCAGTAAGGTAACCGGAGGCAAAGATGGAGTCGACCACACTTAATAATTCTTTTTCATGTCCTTTAAAATACACTTCACGACCTGCGGCGCATCGAATATCAGACTGCGGGACCAGAAGTCTTGCAAGGCAGAGGACTTTCATTCCATATTCATAAGTAAGCCCGGAGATATCCTGATTGCCAAGAGGAGTACCGGGAATCGGAAGCAGGAAGTTGATCGGAAGAGCTTCCGGATTGATCTCTTTTAGTTCCAAAAGCATATCGACCACATCTTCTTTACTTTCTCCCATACCGATGATACCACCGCTGCAGATTTCAAATCCGAGCCGTTGAAGCATATGTATATTTTCCACACGCTGGTCAAAGGTGTGCGTAGTACAGATATGACTATAATAATTACGGCTGCTGTTCAGATTGTGGTTGATGCGGTCAAGCCCGGCATCTTTCAACATTCTGGCCTGCTTTTCGGTTAAGAATCCAATGGAGCAGCAGAGATGGGTTCCGGTTTCCTTCATCTTGCGGATACGCCCGGCAAGCTGTTCAATATCGGCATCGGTGAATCCCATACCACTTAATCCGATGCAGTGGCGGGAAAGATGATATTCATTTACAAAATCATTATCATTATATAATTTGTCGTCGTCTACCCATTTGTAAGTGTCGATGTCTGCATCAGAACGGCAGGATTGTGCGCAGTAAGCACAGTCCTGAGTACAGTTGCCGCTGCGGACATTGGTCAGAATATGAATGCTGACACGGTTTCCTTTATATTTTTTACGGAGAATCCCGGCACGTTCGATGAGCATATCTAACTGATCATCAGGAGTATTAAGAATTTCAATGGCTTCTTCTCGTGTTAAAATGGGATCTTCGTGTGTGTGAATTTCTGAAATCATGGTGTTACCTTCCTTTATATGTAGTATAAATCACTTGTTAACTGATATAGTCAAAAGGTTAACATACTGAAAGGAGAAAGTCAACATCAGTCAAATGATTGGTTAACATTTGTGCGTAAATAAATATTACATTGACACATTCTCAGAGAAGTAGTGTATAATATTATTATGGTATGTACGGATGTATTCTATGAGGAGAAATATTATGCCAACACAGAAAGAAGAGTTACAACTGAATACACAACAGGATATGTCATCGGAGGATATGTATGTTTTAAAGGAACTGTTCACGGAATATGTATCATTATACCGGCTGGAACTGAATTCCGGAAAATATGAAATTCTGCGGCTGATTGAAAATACGAACGCAAAACAAATCGTCGGAGAGGAGTACAGAATATTTGCTGATTATGATGAATTTACAAGACGGTATGCAGAGACCTTTATTCCGGAAACGGAACAGGAGGAATTTTTAGACTGGCATAAGTGTGAAAATCTGAAAAAGAGACTTCAGGAGAAGGAAAGACTTACTTATTATTATCACAGTGTTTCCAAAGACGGAAAAGACAGTTATTATGAGGCTTATGCAGTGAAAGGAAAGACAGACGGGAAAAATTTTTACATATTTCTGGGGTATCGGAACGTGGACGGTATTCTGTATAAAGAAAAAGCAATTCAGGAACAATTACAGAGGGCACTGGATGAAGCAAAACTAAGCAATGAGATTATAGAGGCTATTGCCAAAAGCTATCAGTATATTTCAAGAATTGATATTTCGAAAAACTGGTTTGAAGAAATTTCAAACCGGGCTGTTGAGAATATGAATTATAAAAAATCCGGAGAAGTGACTTCTGGCAACAGGAATGCATGCAAGAAGCTTGTGGCAGAAGAGTATCAGGAAGCATTTCTTAAATTTGCAGATATAACGACACTGCCTGTACGAATGAAGAATGAAGAGACCATTGTGATGGAGTACCAGATGAAAGATGGCAACTGGCATAAACTTCGTTTTATCGAGAAGAAAAGGGACAAAGACGGTAATCTGACCCATGTACTGTGTGCGATCCGCAGTATCAGTGATGTTAAGAAAAAAGAACAGGAACTGCTACAGCAGGTTGCGGAAGCCAGGAAAGATGCAGCGCTTAAATCACGGTTTTTGTCTAATATGAGTCATGATATCCGGACACCGATAAATGGAATCATCGGTATGACCGAGCTTGCGGATCGTTATCCGGACAATCCGGAGATGCAGAAAAAATGTAGGGAGAAGCTTTTGGAATCCGCCAGGCATCTTGTTTCTATGGTAAATGATATTCTGGATATGAACAAGTTAGAGACGGAGCAATTTGTCGAAAATGATATACCGTTTAATTTGGCGTCAGTGTTAAACCGAGTCAACACAGATCAACAGATGCAGGCAGGTAAAAAAAGATTGATTATGTTGTGGACTGGGAAAAATCGGAGCTGAATCATATGTATCTGACGGGAAATCCGGTTTATATAGAAAAACTTCTGACAGTAATTACTGATAATGCAGTGAAATTTACAAAGCCAGGCGGCAATGTGAGTGTGTGGTGCAGGGAAATATCGGAAGATGACGAGAGAGCGGTTTATGAATTTGGGTGTTCAGATAATGGAATTGGTATGAGTGAGGAGTTTGCAGGACACGCATTTGAGATGTTTTCGCAGGAAAATAAGACAAGCCGGACACAGTATGAAGGTACCGGGCTAGGTCTTGCGATAGCGAAGAAGATTACAGAAAGACTTGGCGGGACAATTGAGATAAAGAGTAAAAAGAACTGTGGAACAACTGTGACAATGACGATTCCATTTAAGACCGGGGTACAGAATCTGATGCAATATACAGAGAATGTGAATACAGAAAGTACAGAAGATATTCCGTTGGAAGGCTTGCATGCATTGATCGCAGAAGATAATGAGTTGAATCTGGAGATTGCAAAGTTAATGCTGGAAGAGACAGGAATCTGTGTAGAGTGTGCGGCAGACGGTAAAGAAGCAGTTGCTAAGTTTGAGGAGTCGGAACCGGGATATTACGATGTGATTTTTATGGATATTATGATGCCGTATATGAATGGATGGGATGCGACAAGGAAGATCCGGACATTGCAAAGACCGGATGCGGATAAGATACCAATCATAGCAATGAGTGCAAATGCGTTTGCAGAAGATATCATTAACAGCCATATTTCAGGGATGAACTGGCATCTTACAAAGCCTATTGATGCAGATAAACTGATGACGGCACTGAAGGAGTGTATAAGAAAAAATAATATCAGATGATGGTATAAGGCTGCAAATGATTGTTGAAAAAAGTAAAGAGGAAGATTAGAATATGCTATAGAGAAATCTGTAGCATATTTTAAGTATGTGGGAAAGAAGGAGAACTTATGTATAATTTTAATTATTACACACCGACCAAAGTTGTATTTGGAAAGAATACAGAAGACCAATGTGGAGAACTCGTAAAGGAACAGGGCTGTAAAAAAGTTCTGATTCATTACGGAAGTGGAAGTGTCAGACGTTCCGGGCTTTTAGATAAAGTGAAGGCTTCTCTGGATGATGCAGAGGTAGATTATATAGAACTTGGAGGAGCAGTACCGAATCCAAGACTTTCTCTGGTGTATGAAGGAATCGAGCTTGCAAAGAAAGAAGGTGTAGATTTCATTCTGGCAGTAGGCGGAGGAAGTGCGATTGATTCTGCAAAAGCAATCGGATACGGAGTAGCCAATGAAGGGGATGTATGGGATTTCTATGACAGAAAGCGTCAGGCAGCAGGCTGTCTTCCGATTGGGGTTGTACTTACAATCGCAGCAACCGGAAGCGAGATGAGTAATTCTTCTGTTATCACAAAAGAAGAAGGATGGGTCAAGAGAGGATACAGCAGTGATTATGGAAGACCGCGTTTTGCGATCATGAATCCGGAACTTACCATGACACTGCCAGATTATCAGACTGCATGCGGATGTACGGATATCTTGATGCATACGATGGAACGTTATTTTACAAATGGCGGGAATATGGAGATTACAGACAGCATTGCAGAAGGTCTGATGCGTACCGTAATTGAAAATGCAAGAATTTTGGTCCGTGATCCGAAGAACTACGATGCCCGGGCAGAAGTGATGTGGGCAGGAAGTTTGTCGCATAATGGTCTGACCGGCTGCGGCGCTGTCGTCGGAGGAGACTTCGCATCTCATGCGTTGGAACATGAGATAGGAGGAATCTATGATGTGGCACATGGTGCAGGACTTGCTGCAATCTGGGGATCCTGGGCAAGATATGTATACAAAGACTGTCTTCCGAGATTCGAAAAGTTTGCAATGAATGTTATGCAGGTGGATCCGGAAGGAACAGCCGATGATGTGGCCTTACGTGGAATAGAGGCAATGGAAGATTTCTACCGTGAGATTAAAATGCCAACATCTATCCATGAACTTGGCATTGATCCGGGCGATGATGAGTTGAAACTGATGGCACATAAATGCAGTATCGGATGCAAGGAAAGCAAAGGATCAGCGAAGGTGCTGCATGAAGAAGACATGTATGAGATATATAAAGCGGCATTATAGGAGAATTGGGATTTAATTTATTAACTAGGAAGCGGCCTCTCAGTCCTTGAAGGAAACAATAGATAAGGCTTCTTGTTCAGGTTCCATACCATAAGAAACACTAAGAGAGTCAGAATCACCTAAAAGCAAAGGAACTACGCTCAAACTCGGCGTTCGCCTCAAACACGTTCGCTTCGTTCCTTTAACGGTGCTTCTGACTCTCTAANGGGGAAGCGGCCTCTCAGTCCTTGAAGGAAACAATAGATAAGGCTTCTTGTTCAGGTTCCATACCATAAGAAACACTAAGAGAGTCAGAATCACCTAAAAGCAAAGGAACTACGCTCAAACTCGGCATTCGCCTCAAACACGTTCGCTTCGTTCCTTTAACGGTGCTTCTGACTCTCTAATTGTTTCTAACGGCATTCCACATTCACAATAATCCTTATCTATTGTTTCCTTCAAGTCGTGACTGGCAGCGAATGTTAATAAATAAAATGCCCGGAAGTGTAACCCGGTGNAACGGGGAAGCGGCCTCTCAGTCCTTGAAGGAAACAATAGATAAGGCTTCTTGTTCAGGTTCCATACCATAAGAAACACTAAGAGAGTCAGAATCACCTAAAAGCAAAGGAACTACGCTCAAACTCGGCGTTCGCCTCAAACACGTTCGCTTCGTTCCTTTAACGGTGCTT
>NZ_WWSA01000053.1:0-5576 GCF_009875615.1 Dorea sp. BIOML-A1 | reverse complement strand
TGTTTCTAACGGCATTCCACATTCACAATAATCCTTATCTATTGTTTCCTTCAAGTCGTGACTGGCAGCGAATGTTAACAAATGAAATACCCGGAAGTGTAACCCGGTGGAGTCCACTACGGTTACGCAATTGCCATTTCATTCGTAAGGCATTCGACACCCACGGAATAAAAATCATACAAACTCTGTCTCTATTGTCAGTGATATCTCATATTCCGGATACTGCTTCTTCATGTATTCTACAAAAGATTCCCTCAACTCTTCCCAGTCTCTGAGTGCATAGTCCACAATGAGATCACAGTAGAGTGTACCGGTCTCTTTGCTCAGATATAACGCATGAAAACTCTTCACGTGCTCATTTACGCGTACGAACTTCCCGATGTATCTGCGGATATCAACGATAGCCGTAGTATCTTCATCGACCGCATAGATTCCAAATACCATCGTCACATGATATTCTTCCATGATCCGAAGCTGCAATCTATGAATCTCTTCATAGACTTCTCCGATGCTTCTTTTATGATCGATCTCGATATTCACCGAACCTGAATAGCGGTCCGGTCCATAATCGTGCAGCATCATATCGATCGCACTGATCACTCCATCTGTTGCACGGATTTCTTTATAAATCTTTCTCGCAAGTTCTTCTTTCCCCGACCGTCCGATCAGATCGGATGCCGTATTCTTAAGCGTGTCCACTCCGCTCTTTATCACGACAAAAGAAAACACAATACCTGCATAAGCATCCAGTGAGAAACCTGTAAATAAAAATATCACAGATGACAGGATTGTCAGACCTGAGAAATACGAATCATTTCTTCCATCTTCCCCCACTGCCAGTAATACTTCTGATTCTACGGATTTTCCTACTTTTATCGTATACATTCCCAGAATAAATTTGGTTACGGCTGTTCCTGCAACGATCAGTACCGTCAGTATACTGACATTCATATCTGACGGATGAAGGATTCCTTCCACAGACTCCTTAAGCATCCCCAGTCCGGCATATAATATCAGGACGCCGACCACCATACCTGTCAGATACTCTATTCTTCCATACCCAAATGGATGCTTTTCATCCGGATGTTTCCCGGAAAGTTTTGTCCCTATATAAGTCAGGAACGAAGATCCCGCATCCGTCGCGTTATTGATACCTTCCGACACGATCGCAATGGACGATGCCAGTGTCCCGATCATTATTTTCACTGCTGCGATCAGTAAGTTCACTAATATTCCGACCACAGACGTTCTTATTATCCGTTCCTGACGGCTTGATTCATTCATAATACACCTGTTCCTTCTTTTTTTCTGTATTTATGATAACATGCCAGCATTTCATTTACAAGATAACATAGAATGTTCGTTCCCTTACATTCTCCGGCATACAAAAGACGGCTTGATCTGTCCGAGAGCTCCGCCTCCGCCTGTTACCAGCATGATGATTCCGGCTGAAGCCATTCCTTTTTCCATCTCTGTAAGGGCTTCACGTCTGTCAAGGCTTCTTCCAAGTGTCAGAATTGCTACGATCAGTCCCAGGCCGACTGCTACGATCGGCTGACCGAGAAATACAAGTACATTCATGAATCCTTCTGAAGAGTTCTCTTCCCGTAAGGCAAAAAAGCTTTTTAAAGATCTTGACTGGATCATGGATTGTATGAAGAATGGCGATACTTCACGCATCTATGAGATTACATTGAAACATATGGAAACACCGCGTGATATCAATCTGGAAGATCTGTAAAAAAACCGTACAGCTATTTTCAACTGCACGGTTTTTCCATATATATTTCTTCTGTTTTCTTTGTATCTCCGATTGCACGGAAGCCATATTTTTCATAAAAGGCTTTTGCATCTTTTGTATGCAGCATTCCATACAGGTGCCCATTCTCTTTCATGATCCGATCCATCAAAATGGTTCCGAATCCCTGACTGCGGTACTTTTCTTCTATAACGAAATCCATCAGATAAAACGTCGTGACGCCGTCTGTCAGAACCCTTGCAAATCCAATCTGTCTGTCTTTTCCGGCCATACTGCTTTCCTTGATTCTGCCTTCACCGGTGCCGGCTTTCAAAAACAGACCATATGGACAAGAATTCTCCATACTTTTCCGGATCATCTCTTCCGTTCTGTCTTCTGCCCATTCTGTACTCCGTAAGAGATCTGTCACTTCCGACAGATGCATATTCTCTATATCTTTTCTGATATAGTAAGACGATTCTCTGTCTTCTCCTTCTGCGGTGATCTTATCTTCCGATATCTGCCGGATCACTTCACGCAGCTTCGTAAGATATGGATCTGCCATACATTCTTTTTCCCCGTAAGTCATCTGAAGATCATATTCCAGCGGAAGCCAGGTTGCAATATCCGCCTCGTTATGCTGGATCAAAGTCTCCATCTTATCCAGGGCATGCACGATCTTCGCTTCCATTGTCTCTTCTCTTTCCAGTTCCCCGAACAATTCATCCAACTCCTGCCGCTCTTTTCCCGGAAGCATTGCGGTCAGCAGTGTGAGCGCATCTCCTTCTGTTTCCCGGTCGTCATCCGTCTTCACAAATGCCGGAATATCACCGGTTAGCGCTTCCCCCAGATCATGGAACAGGCACATCTTCATCACCTTATCCATGTCACAATCCGGAAATTCTTCTTTTACCAGCCACGCAAATACACATAGACGGTACGTGTGTTCTGCCACACTTTCCCGCCTGTGATCTGTCATTCTGGAATGGCGCATATTACATTTCAGGTGTTCTGCCACACCCATAAAGTCTAATAATGTTTCTGGTCTCATTCTTCCTCTACTCGTTCAGATATTCCAACAGGCCCTGATATTCTTTTTTCATTAATCTGTTTCCATGCATATAGAAATGCTGCAGCTTATCGTAATCCTTCTCCATACGTGATACGGTCGGGATCAGTGGACGGATCACAAAAATCTTCCCTTCTTCTTCCAGCTTTTCGATCAGCTTCATCTGCCTGTTATATACCGCATTTCTTGTCATGATCACACGTACCAGATTCGGATATTTTTTATAGGCTCTTTTATAAAGCTGTTCTGTTGCTTTTAGCGCTCTCTTCTTGCGGTAGCCCGGATTTCTCGTCAGCACTACAACGATCTTGTCATTCCCTTTTTCCAATGCATACTCGATCGGAATGGAGTCTGCAAGTCCCCCGTCCATATACGGAATTCCGTCTACATTTGCAATCGGTGCTGCAAGCGGCATACTGCTTGATGCACGGCAGATCTTCATCAGACGTTCCGGATCCTTATCTTCTGACAGATACTCTGCAGCTCCTGTGATGCAATTCGTAACAACCAGTTCGCATTCCATCTCGGATGCAAAATACGTCTCGAAATCAAATGGATAGATTTCATTCGGAAATTTATCAAACAACATATCCATATCCATCAGTGCTTTTTCTTTCAATGTCTTCTTCAATCCGTATACATAATCATATTCTTTCTCACGGTGGATCACGCATTCCCGGCTCCGTCCAGCCTGTTTTGATACATAATCAACTGCATTGCAGGCACCTGCAGATACACCGATCACATTGGACATATACAGTTCTTTTCCCATCAGATAATCAAGGACTCCCGATGTAAATACTCCGCGATTGGCTCCGCCTTCCAATACTAATGTTGCTTTTATCATAGACTTCATACCTCTCTTTTGCTTTCTATTCTTCGTAGTTACCATTATATACCCTTTTTCATAGAAGGAAAAGAGGAACTTCCCTTGCTATTTTCCTATATATTTGATACTATATGCTAGTCAGCGTCTGCAAATCCGGACGCAGTCACTATCAATAGAGATTCAAACGGCAAGGAGAATATAAACCAATATGATTAGTACAAGTAATGTAACATTACGGGTTGGTAAAAAAGCCCTGTTCGAAGATGTTAATATTAAATTTACAGAAGGAAACTGCTACGGTCTGATCGGAGCAAACGGTGCAGGTAAATCTACATTTTTAAAAATCCTGTCCGGACAGCTTGAACCAACGAACGGTGAAGTTATCATCACACCAGGTGAGCGTCTTTCTTTCCTGCAGCAGGATCATTTCAAATATGATGAATATCCGGTACTGGATACTGTTATGATGGGAAATGCAAGACTCTATGAGATCATGAAAGAAAAAGAAGCCATCTATGCAAAAGAGGATTTCACCGATGAAGATGGTATGAAAGCCAGCGAACTAGAAGGCGAATTCGCAGCCATGAACGGATGGGAAGCAGAATCCGATGCCGCAACTTTGTTAAATGGTCTCGGCATTCCGGTTGAGATGCATTATGAAATGATGAAGAACTTAAATGGTCCGGAAAAGGTAAAAGTCCTGCTTGCACAGGCACTGTTCGGTAATCCGGATATCCTGCTCCTCGACGAGCCTACCAACCACTTAGACCTTGATGCGATCGCATGGCTCGAGGAATTCCTGATCAACTTTGACAATACTGTCATCGTTGTATCCCATGACCGTTACTTCCTGAACAAGGTCTGCACACAGATCGCAGATATCGATTATGGCAAGATCAAGCTCTATGCCGGTAACTATGACTTCTGGTATGAATCCAGCCAGCTTCTGATCCGTCAGATGAAAGAAGCCAATAAGAAAAAGGAAGAAAAGATCAAAGAGTTGCAGGAATTCATCTCTCGTTTCAGTGCCAATGCTTCAAAATCCAAGCAGGCTACTTCCAGAAAACGTGCACTGGAAAAGATCCAGCTTGATGACATCCAGCCATCCAGCCGTAAATATCCTTACATCGACTTCCGTCCAAACCGCGAGATCGGTAATGAAGTCCTTACGGTAGAGGGATTAAGCAAAACAATCGACGGCGAAAAAGTTCTGGATAACATTTCCTTTACTCTGAACCACGATGACAAGGTTGCATTTGTCGGAAGCAATGAGCTTGCAAAGACAACACTCTTCCAGATTCTTGCCGGAGAGCTGGAACCGGATGAGGGTACTTATAAATGGGGAATCACAACAACCCAGGCCTACTTCCCACTTGACAGCGGAAGTGAATTTGACAATGATTACAGCATCGTAGACTGGCTGACCCAGTATTCCGAAGAAAAGGATGCCACTTATGTACGTGGATTCCTCGGTCGTATGCTGTTCTCCGGTGATGACGGTGTGAAAAAGGTGCGTGTTCTTTCCGGAGGTGAAAAGGTACGCTGTCTGTTATCCAAGATGATGATCAGCGGTGCAAATGTACTAATACTTGATGAGCCTACCAACCACCTGGATATGGAAAGCATCACCGCACTGAACAACGGAATGACAAAATTCCCTGGTGTACTTCTTTTCTCTTCCAGAGACCACCAGATTGTACAGACTACTGCCAACCGTATCATGGAGATTGTTCCGGGCGGTAAACTGATCGATAAGATCACTACTTATGATGAATATCTTGAAAGTGATGAGATGGCTCGTAAGAGACAGACTTATACTGTTCAGGAGGAAGATAATTAAATTGATTTGGGATTTAATTTATGAACGGGGAAGCGGCCTCTCAGTCCTTGAAGGAAACAATAGATAAGGCTTCTTGTTCAGGTTCCATACCATAAGAAAC
>NZ_WWSA01000052.1:0-7071 GCF_009875615.1 Dorea sp. BIOML-A1 | reverse complement strand
AAGCACCGTTAAAGGAACGAAGCGAACGTGTTTGAGGCGAACGCCGAGTTTGAGCGTAGTTCCTTTGCTTTTAGGTGCTTCTGACTCTCTTAGTGTTTCTTATGGTATGGAACCTGAACAAGAAGCCTTATCTATTGTTTTCTTCAAGGACTGAGAAGCCGCTTCCCCGTTAATAAATTAAATCCCAAAAAATCACACGTGAAAACACCCGCCCCCTATAAACTCTCTAAGTAATGAATTCGCCGGTACATTCTCACTTCCGATTCCAACAAAGTAATCAAGGAATTTCAATAAACGTTTTGCTTCCAAATATTCCGGACAGTCTCGTTCAATTCCAAAGAGCTGAGCTTCTACGTATGGTTTCAATACTGCAAGTTCATAGATCAATGCTGAATTAAACATCACATCTGCCTCTTCCTGATAAGGAAAAATATTCCTCTCTTCTCCTTTTCTCACCGCCGGCCACATACGGATCGTCTCCTTTGCTGATGTACCTCTGGTTCTTGCATCGCGTACAATTCTGCGGATCAGACGTCCATCTGTTGTCGGGATGCGGTTATGCTCATCAATATTCAGCTGTGTAAGTGCACTGATATAAATCTTAAACTTATTTTCATCCGGAAGCTTTCTGGTCAATTCCGGATTCAGACAATGAATTCCCTCAATTACCAGCACTTCGTTTTCTTTTAATTTCTTTGGCCTTCTTTTGTATTCCTTATGACCGGTTACAAAGTTAAACTCCGGTATTACGACTTCTTTTCCCTCCAGGAGTTCCTGAAGCTGAAGATTGAATAATTCCACATCAACCGCACCAAGTCCTTCAAAATCAAATTCTCCATTCTCATCTCTTGGTGTCTCTTCGCGTTCTTTAAAATAATTGTCCACAGCAATCGGATACGGACACAATCCATTCGCCCGCAGCTGCACAGACAGTCGATGTGAAAAAGTAGTCTTACTCGAAGACGATGGTCCTGCAATCAATACAAAGCGGACATCCGAACACTCTTTGATCTGTTCAGCGATCTGTGCAATTTTTTCTTCCTGAAGTGCTTCCTGCACCAATACCAATTCGTTCACATCACTTTTTGTAATCTTGTCGTTCAGGTCTCCAACTGTTTCGATACCCTGAATATCTCCCCACTTGGTTGATTCCTGCAGCACACGGAACAAGTGATTCTGCGGTTCGAACGGAGGTACTGCTTCCGGCTCATTCATCACCGGCATCTGAATCACAAATCCCTCATCGTACAGGTACAATTTAAAATATTTCAGATATCCGGCACTCGGTACCATATATCCATAATAATAATCTTCAAATTCATTCAAACTGTAAATGTTCACCCGAGACACTCTCCGGTAATGGAACAGCCGTTCTTTATCGTGCATGCCATGCTGTCCGAACATTGCAATTGCATCATCTGTATGCACGCTTTTTTTTCTGATAGGAAGATCCATTTCCACCATAGCTCTCATACGGCTTTCTACACGATCAAGAAATTCCTGTGTAAGATCAATATTTCCTTCTATCGTGCAATAATAACCCTTACTTACAGAATAATGAATTCTGACTTTATCGATATTCTTATGTTCTTCCACATCATAAATTGCTTTCACGAGCATCAGGCTCATACTTCTCCGGTAACTTTTATAACCCAGCGGATCCGCAGTCGTCACAAATTTCAACTCACAATCAGTTTCCAGTGTCTTGAACAATTCCTGAAGTCGTCCATCCACAAATACCAGCACAATATCATGCTGATATTCCTGCTGATATGTTCTGGCTATCTCCTGATATGTCGTTCCTTTTTTGAATTTTTTGTCTGTTCCATCTACATGGACCGTATATAAAATATCATTCATAGACACACCTCATTTTCACACTTTTACTTTGGCCGTTTCATAACTTCCTCATCTCATTTTGCCTCTGGCTCACAGACTTTCTCATCTTTACACAAGCAGAAACGGATGAATGATCGGAGCCGCAATAACTTCCACATCTTTCAGATTCTTTTCCAGATACTGTCTCATATCTTCAATAAAAATGTGCTCGATTCCATAATGACCGCCATCTATGATTGCCAGCCCCCGTGCCACTGCATCAATTCCTTCATGATGACCGATATCTCCGGTAATCAGTACATCTGCATGTTTATCCAGGGCTGCCTGGATCACACTTTTCCCGGAACCCGGACAGATTGCAATACGCTTCACTTTGTCTTCCAAATTACCGAACACCTTTACTGCTTCCAGATGAAATGCATCTTTTACATCCTCACAGCACTCTCTGAGCGTCATAGGAATCTCAAGATCTGATACTCTGCCGATCCCTTCCGGCTCATCTTCTTCCCCGATATCACCTTCTGCCGTCACTTCCAGTATCTCAGCGTCTTTCATATTCATCTTGTCTCCGGAAAGTTCCGCCATTCCCAGTACATCATAATTCGTATGCATTGCATAATAAGAAATGTCGTTCTGAATCAGTTTAAGAATACGACCTCCTACAAAATCAAGATTATGAATTTTCTTGATCGGTGAAAAGATCATCGGATGATGTGTAATCAGCATATCTGCACCATTCTTAACCGCTTCATCTATTACTTTATCTGTTGCATCCAGTGCGATATATATCTTTTTCACTTCTTTATCGTCTCTCCCCACCAGAAGTCCGACATTATCCCATGAAAGTGCGTAATTCAGCGGATATTCTTTTTCAATTACATTCATTACATCTCTACACAACATCTTACATACTCCCTTTCTTCTACTCGTAATACTTCAATGCCTCTTGCGTCAGTATGATCTCCTTTTTCAGTTCTTCCATTCTTCTGGCAGCACTTTCACTGTTCTGATGTTTAAAAAGCTGCCCGAATACATGCTCCTTAATTGCCATCTCCCTGTCCAGATATTTCTTGAGTACCGGATGCCGCTGCTTCAGCAGACATTTTCCATATGTATATTCACATACAGTATACTCTTCTTTTTCTCCATGTATGACTTTCATCATCGGATAAAATTTCCCATCTTCTTCTACCATATTCTCCTCTATGATCTGAAGCCGATGTTCATTCAAAAATCGTCTGACTTTTCCAATCTCCGACTGTGGCTGCAGGATCATTGTATCCAGCGCATCTGCTACCATTCTTCCTTCCATCAGGATTTTTATCACCAGACCGCCGCCCATGCCGGCAGCAATCATCGTATCCACTTCTCCCGGAAGGACTTTTTCCAATCCGTCCGAAAGTCTGGTTTCTATCTTTTCTTTCAATCCATGGCCGACTATATGCATTCTGGCTCTCTCCAAGGGACCTCTGTTGATATCCAGTGCGATCACTTTCTCCGCTATATGATGTTCTATCAGGTAAATAGGAATATAGCCGTGATCTGTACCGATATCTGCAACAGAAGCGCCCTCTGTCACCAGATCTGCAACTGCCTGCAGTCTCTTTGATAGTTCCATAGGCGCCTCTTTTCTTAATCTAAATAATCTCTTAATTTTCTGCTCCGGCTTGGATGACGCAGCTTGCGAAGTGCTTTTGCCTCAATCTGACGGATACGTTCACGGGTAACATCGAATTCTTTTCCTACTTCCTCCAGTGTACGTGCACGTCCATCGTTCATACCGAATCTTAATCTCAATACTTTCTGTTCCCTCTCAGTCAGAGTATCTAGAACTTCATCCAACTGCTCTTTCAAAAGTGTCTGAGCTGCCGCTTCTGCCGGTACCGGCACGTTATCATCCTGAATAAAGTCTCCGAGATGACTGTCTTCTTCTTCACCGATCGGAGTCTCCAATGATACCGGTTCCTGTGAAATTTTTAAAATCTCTCTTACTCTTTCTACCGGCATATCTAATTCTGCCGCAATCTCTTCCGGCGTAGGTTCACGTCCTAATTCCTGCAACAACTGTCTAGATACACGAATCAATTTATTGATCGTCTCTACCATATGAACCGGAATACGGATTGTTCTTGCCTGATCTGCGATTGCTCTCGTAATGGCCTGTCTGATCCACCACGTAGCATAAGTACTGAATTTAAAACCTTTGTGATAATCAAATTTTTCTACTGCTTTAATCAGACCCAGGTTTCCCTCCTGAATCAGATCCAGGAATAACATACCACGTCCAACATAACGCTTTGCAATACTTACAACCAGACGCAAATTCGCTTCTGCCAGTCTTTTCTTTGCTTCTTCATCGCCCTCTGCCATTCTCTTGGCAAGTTCTACTTCTTCATCTGCCGACAGAAGCGGTACTTTACCAATCTCTTTCAGGTACATACGGACCGGATCTTCAATGCTGATTCCATCCGGCACCGAAAGGTCGATTTTCTCCACATCAATATCATCTTCGTCTGACATCACAATATCATCCGGTATATCATCGTCATCATTACTGATTCTGAGCACATCAACATTATTTGCTTCCAGGTAATCGAATACTTTTTCCATCTGATCAGAATCAAGTTCCATATCAGAGAAAAAATCATTGATTTCCTGAATCTCCAGGATTCCTTTTTTCTTCTTTCCAAGTGATACAAGTTCTCTTAACTTTTCCTGGAATTTTACGATATTTTCGTCCATGTAGTGTCCATCCTCTCATTGCTTGTTTATATTTTATCCTTAATTAATGGAAATATGCAGTGTCCGCAGATCCTGCATTTTTCTTTTTTCATTCATCAGGCGCTGCAGTCCCTGAATGTCTGTAGGATCCAGATTCTTCGTCGCTTCTTCAATACTGTGATCTTTGACCCGTAGAATTGTCTCCTGCAATGCCTTTTCCTGTTCTTTCACAGTTGTCAGTTCTTTGATCTTCGTATGGAACAGACCTGCCACTTGCCGATGTTCCTCTTCATCTGTAAAGTGATTCATGATCTGAGCCGGATTAACCTCATGCTTTTCATATTGTTCATACAAAAGTTCTGCCACTTGCCGGAAAAGCCCTTCCGAAAAATCTTCCGGTGTAATATACTTTTCAATCTGTCGAAAGATATCTTCACTTTCAATCAGCCATGTGAGCAGTATTTTCTGAGACACCAGAATTCCATCTTCTTTTTTATTCTTCCTGTTATTCTGTATCTCCCTGGGTCTTTCAACCGGTTTTGCAAGTCCTGCCTGTACCGCCATCTTTCCAACCAGTTTCCTGAGATCTTCAAATCCGACATGATAGGCTTTCGCCACTGCTTCTATGTAGTTATTGCGTTCAATCTCTTCTTCAAACTGTGTCAGCCTTCTCGCCGTTTCTTTCATAAACTCCGTCTTTCCTTCTGGCGAATTCATATCATACTCCTTCTCCAGCACTTCCAGACTGTACATAAATACATTTCTCGCACTTGCAATCCGTTCTTCGAATTTCTCTGCTCCCAAATTCTTAATAAATTCATCCGGATCTTTATACGGTTCCATCCTTATGATCTTAGCAGTAATCCCTGCATCTCGTAAAATCGGCATGGCTCTTAATGCTGCCCTTGTACCGGCTCCGTCACTGTCATAAGTCAGATACACTTCCTGTACATATCTGCGGATCAGTGCAGCATGTCCCGGTGTCAACGCAGTTCCCAATGACGCAACAGCATTGGTGAACCCTGCCTGGTGAAGTGAAATCACATCCATATATCCTTCACACAAAAGGAAATATGGCTTCTTGGTACGTCTTGCCCTGTTCAATCCATACAAATTCCGGCTCTTATCAAAAACCATTGTTTCCGGTGAATTCAGATATTTTGGTTTTGCATCTCCCATCACACGACCACCAAATCCGATTACCCTGCTATTGACATCCATAATCGGAAACATCACACGGTTCCAGAACTTATCATACACACCATTCTTTTCATCAATACTGATCAGTCCTGCTTTGGCAATCATGTCATCCTTATATCCTTTCGACTTCAAGTAACGGTACAGATCATCACTGTACTTATTCGAATAACCCAGACCAAATGCCTTGATCGTCTCGTCACTGAGCTGTCTTTTCTTAAAATATCCAAGTCCTACGGCTCCTTGACTGCTCTTAAGCTGCACGTAATAATATTGCGCTGCAGCTTTGTTGATTTCCAAAAGAATCGCCCTTGTATCCGCACGTTCTTTTGCCTCTTTCGAGTATTCTTCCTCCGGAAGTTCTACCCCTGCTCTGTCTGCCAGATATTTCAGCGCCTCGACAAATGTATAATTCTCATACTCCATCAAAAATGTAAATACATTTCCTCCGGCACCGCATCCAAAACAATAATACATCTGCTTCTGCCTGCTGACAGAAAAAGACGGAGACTTTTCATTGTGAAACGGACACAGGCCAAAATATGAGCTGCCTTTTTTCTGCAGTTTTACATAAGTAGATATTACATCTACAATATCATTTCTTGATCTTACTTCTTCGATAATCTCATCAGAATAATACATTTTGAATCTCCTCATTATTATTATTCGACAAAACTTTTTGATTTCCTTTAATTTTTCTCTTTTTTATTAAAATTTCTTATCGTTAATCAGAAAAAATTATTAGTATGTAAAAAAATAAGAAACCCAAAACAAATCAAGGGTTTCCATCTTTTAGATGAATGCGGAAGATGGGACTTGAACCCACACAAGCGCAATGCTTACAAGATCCTTAGTCTTGCTCGTCTGCCAGTTCCGACACTTCCGCATTCATCTTTGCTCTCTCGCGAAGACAAGATATATAATACATCGAAATTGTTATTGTGTCAACAGTTTTTTTGAATTTTTTTATTTTTTTGAACTATTGCATAAACTGTTAATATTTCTTCTGTTTCAAAAGGACTCTCTTAATATACCGGAAAGTTTTTTCCTCTCCCTCTTCTGCCAGCATTTTCAACAATTCGTGCAGAAGGCCTGCTGTATCCGGATGGATCATTTTTCCAAGCCGCCCGGCTCCCTTCTCATAATACTCCAATGGATGATTGTCTCTGTATGCGTCCCCCTGATATGTCTTAGATGCCGCAATACGATCCATGAACATCTCCACAACATATTGAAGCGGCATCTTAAGGCCTATGATACCTTCCCCCGGATCTACACTATAATCGATAGTGTAGATCCGGGGGAAGGTATCAT
>NZ_WWSA01000051.1:0-7187 GCF_009875615.1 Dorea sp. BIOML-A1 | reverse complement strand
GGACAAGCTGAACAAAAAGCGAGAAAAAGAGATTTAGAGATTGAGCAAAAACAATTTGAAGAAGAACATCATGGGATGGATCAAGACGCAGTAGATGAAGCTTTAAAGGTGTTAAGTAAAGCTACTGGTGGTAAAGAGATTTACATAGGAACTAAAAAGAGTCCTCAATCGAAAGTGAGGTTTGCTCAATCAATGCAAGAGAATCTAGGCTATTTGTATAGGCAAAAATATTTAACAGATAGGGAGAAGATTTTTTTAACTGAAATAATTCCTTATATTGCTTTTTCTAGTAATTGTATTGTTCTTGATATTAAAGCGAAAAACCCTGTACCCGCAAATATTACAGAGATTGCAAAATTAATAGATGCTTCTAGACAACCTACAAGTACAGTAATCAATTCTTTAGTTAAAAAAGGAATTTTATTTAAAGGTGATTCAGGCGTTGAAGGAAATAATGCTAAAGCTTATGCAGTATTTATTAATCCTCATGTGGTTTATGCAGGAGATAAGGACAATGTAAATGAAGCATTAAAAGTTATGTTTTATAAAGCTATGAAGATGCCTATTTTAAAGGATTTACCTAATAAGTTTTTTTGAAAATAAAAATCGTAGTTATCAAATCGATAACTACGATTTTTTATTATTTCGTGTGTCACAAATATGTGACACACGTGTCACATATTTGTGACACACGAAAATCTTTAAAAACACTGATATATCAACATTTTTTACACTTTTAAAAGTCTCTCTCTTCTCACTCTATATATAGGGTTAAAAGTTCCGAAAGGAACAGGTAGTATTTTTTGAGAACCCCATTCAAAAAATCTCCACCTTGTCCGCTTTGCTCCCTCCTTGCAAAACTTTTTTCGGCTGGTTTTTGACTTTCGCCAAGCCGAACAGACCAAAAACGAGAATTTAAGTTGCTCGACTTGAACAAGCAATTGTACCAGCCGAACCACCCAGTTTTATCGATCTAAGCAATAAGCTTACTCTATATTCAGTTACGTTAAGTTCTTAGGGGCTAGCCCCTCGCTTCGCTTCACCCCAGCCTTCACCACTCCACCCAAAAACAAGACGATCGTTTAAAATAAAAAATAAAATAAGCTGTCCATATGGACAGCTTATTTACATAAAATTCGTTCTAGGAACAAAAAACAGCCTTTGAAAGGCTGTTTTTTGTCTCTAAAAAGTTCTTGATTAGCTTAAAATATAATTTCATTTACTTCTTTTAATGTAACAAACCTACCACCTAGCGTATTATTATGATGTTCTACTATTTTAGAAGCTGAAAGCACAGCCGTATCAAATGTGCTATGGGCATCTTTTACTAAGATATTCTCTTTATAACCTAAGCTATATGCTCTTCTACAAGTAGTATCTAAACAAAATTCAGTTTGCATGCCTGCAAAGACTAATTTTTCGATTTCAAGCTCTTGAAGTTTTTTATGTAGAGTTGTTTGATAGAATGCATCCCAAGAAGATTTTTGAATAACTATATCCGTTGGTAAGGGGCGAACATCCCGATGGATTTCCCATGTGTCCTTTCCTTCGCTAAGTATACTGTCGGAACTAGGGTCTGTATGCTGTATATAGATAATTGGTACATTAGATTGCTGCGCTTTCTCTCTTAGAGAAGTAATATTTTGAAGCACTTGCTGTTCATTCCATAAAGATCCACCTTCATAAGAAAACATGATGTTTTGAACATCGATAAGCAACAAAGCCGTTTTTTCACTCATTTGATTGTATCCCCCCGTCAAGTTGTGTGGAAAAAAATCCAAAACAATATTATATCAAATTAAAATCTTATGTTATATAGGCTTATCTTGCAAAATTTAGCCTTTTTCAACTGTATACGATATACATTGCTAGTTTACATAATCACTCATTATTGGCATAAAAAAAGGATCTTCAATCTAAGATCCTTTTTATTATTTTTAATAGTTTTATTCATTTACCATGGCATCGGCTTTTGTTACATGTACAGTACCAAATGGATGGTTAGGAGGAGCATATATCGAGTAAAGTTTTAGAGGAATATTACCTGTATTGGTTAGATTATGCCATGTTCCAGCGGGTATCATTATGGCATAATCATCATAGACATTTCTTTTAAAGTTTAAATTATCTTTATTCTTGCCCATTTGAATAATCCCCTGGCCTTGTTCAATACGTAAGAATTGATCAACGTTAGAATGTACTTCCAAACCGATATCTTCGCCAACATTGAGACTCATTAAAGTAACTTGTAAATGTGTTCCTGTCCATAAAGCAGTACGATAGGTATTGTTTTGCTTCGTTGCTTCATTGATATTAACGACAAATGGTTTTGGTCCATAATCTGTTAATGAAATTCTTCTGTCATTGTTAGAAGAGCAAAAAGAATCAAATCTATTTGCATGCTCTATCTCATTAGGAAAAGTCCGGTAAACAGACTGTCTTCCATAGTTATACATTGGTATTGGTATTGGTACATTAACATAATAAAGATATTGATATGGGTATATATAAGGATTATAGTGCATTTTTCCCAATCCTTTCGCGTTTTTACAAAATTATTCTATGCACTTGTTAAGGGAATGTACTTAGATTCAAGATGACTTATTAAAAACACATGAATATGTTATACAAATCTAGTATACATAACGCACAATTATCGGTAGTGAAGACAAAGGCGGATCCCTATTCCCACAAGGAATCCGCCTTTGTCTTTTTCTATGATTCTATGCATTTTTTTATACATTCCTATTATGGCGGGCTTTTCGGCCTCCCCATAGTTCCCTATGTCTTCCGATTTTTTGCATAAAATCTTGCATACTCTTAGCGTGGTTTTTTTCAAAATGCTGGTGGTACTCCTTAATAACAAGTTCATAGAATGTTGATTTTATAAATCAAAAGAGAAGGGAACCTATGTAGTGCTACTTGAGTAGAAAATTAGGTTTTTAATTAGGTAGAGGTAGCTGCATAGCGTGTGTCAACGGTACCGGACCGGACCCGCAAGGGAACGGGAGGATAAGGAGTTGACACACTCACTATGCAACCCTCTTGGGTTGTCAAAAGGTTTACCCTTTTGACCTGCCAACCGGCGAGGGAGCCCCTCAAGGATTGAGGGGTTGGGGAGTTGGATTAAGGGGGTCTAGGGGAAGAGTTCCCCTTGTAGGTTCGGACAAAGTCCGAGGTCTTTGTTTACCATGCCTCGGCATGGATCGGCGGAGGCCGACATAGCCTCGCAGAGCCTTTTCATTGTGTACATGGAGCGTAGCGGAATGTCACAATACAGAAAAGGTTACTTTGCCAAGGTAACAAAGCTTTTGATATAGTGGAACCAAGGAGTTGATTCGTTATGAGTATGTCAGTTTCTCTCAAGAAGGCAACGAACAAAACCAACATTAGACACAATAACAGGACAATGAGCGAGAAGGAAAAAGAGCAAAATTCGCACATAGATTATTCAAGGTCTGACGAAAATAAATATCTTGTTCAGAAAGATTTAAAGAAATTATATCGAGAAGAATTTGGAGAAGTGTTGGAGAACTATAACGCCAAACAAAAACGTAACGACCGAAAAATTGATGACTATTATAAACACATTCAGTCCAGTAAAAAAACATCACTTCAGCAAGAAATGATTATTCAAGTTGGCGATAAAGATGATTTTTCTAGTAAACAAGATTTTGAAAAGGCTAACGAAATTTTAGAAGAATGGTTATTGGGATTTGAAAAACGAAATCCAAATTTAAAAATTTATAACGCAGTCATTCATAATGATGAAGCGAGCCCACACATGCATTTGAATTTTGTTCCAGTAGCAAGCGGGTATAAACGTGGACTTGAAAAGCAAGTATCATTTGACCGAGCAATTACGCAACAAGATCCAAAATTAGATAAAACTCGTCCTTTTGATGATTGGCGAGAAAAAGAGGTTAATTTGTTAGGCGAAATGTTAAAAGAGCGTAGTATTGAACGAAAAATTGTTGGCACAAATGATTATAAAGATGTTCGTGAATACAAAGAGAGAAAAGATTTACAAAGAGAAATTCAGCAGTTAGAAAAAGATTTGGCAAATAAGAAAAATAAATTGTTAGAAATGAGTGAACGATTACCAGGAGAAATCAAGATTAAAGCTGAGAGAGAGAAGAAAACAGAGGTTGTTAATAAAGGTTTTTTAAAAAAAGAAAAAGTAGAAAAACCAACAGAGAATTGGATTGTTGGAACTAAAGAATTAAAAAGAGTGCAAGGAATAATTAATGCTGGATATTCAGTGAAAAAAGATTATGAGCGTTTGCAGCGTACAGATTTAGTTCGAGAAAATAAAGAATTACAAGGTAAAGTTGATAGTTTAGCAGATGGTTTGGTTGAAGCTATTAACAAAAATACAGATTTGGAAGATGAGAATCGAAAATTACGTAAGGAAATAAGCTCGTTAAAAGCCCATATAAGAGATTTAAAGGAAAACATAAAGGTTTTATACCACAACACGAAAAAAGTCCTTGGAGAGCATTTTAAGGCGTTTAGAGGACTTGTTAAGAATGAACTGGATATGAATGGTGTAGACAATCAATTTGAGCGTGAACACAAGAAGGAACTGAAGCATAAACAACGGAGACATGACATGGAGCGTTTTTAACAAAGTGAGTAAAAGTTTCTCTAAATTTTGTTTGACCATTTCTTGGGATTATATGTGTGATAAAATAAAAACGAGCCATGCTCCAACATGGCTCGTTTCAAAGGGTATTCAACAAAAATACCTAAAAATCAATGTCTGTTTATAGATTATCATAATTTTATTATTAGGGTAATACCATAATTATGATTTTTGGTATTTATGTTGGTGCTCACAAAATGAGAGGAGCAACAACACATGACAAAAAATATTATTAACTTTGGACAAGCTGAAGAAAAAGCAAGAAAACGAGATTTAGAGATTGAGCAAAAACAATTTGAAGAAGAACATCATGGGATGGATCAAGACGCAGTAGATGAAGCTTTAAAGGTGTTAAGTAAAGCTACTGGTGGTAAAGAGATTTACATAGGTACTAAAAAGAGTCCTCAATCGAAAGTGAGGTTTGCTCAAATTATGCAAGAAAACATGAAGTTTTTAAGTAAGCAAGAATATTTAACTTTGAGCGAAAAAGGATTTTTAATAGATATTGCTCCTTATATTTCTTTTTACAGTAATTCTATTGTTTTTGATGTTAAAGCTAAGAATGTTGTACCTATGAATATTTCAGAACTTGCTAAGGAACTTGAGAGACCAAGAGATAGAACCAGTAAATTGGTTAATGCATTAGTGAAAAAAGGAATATTAGCAAAAGCTGAAAGTGGTATCGAAGGAAGTAATGCAAAAGCTTATTCTTTGTTTGTGAATCCACATGTTATTTTTGCAGGTGATAAGGATAATGTTCCAGAGCATTTACAAATTATCTTTTTTAAAGCTATGAAAATGCCTATATTAAAACAATTACCTAATAAATTATTTAAGAATTGACATTAGTCGATTCTTTTTTTTGACTCTTTTTATGTGTGGCAAAAACGCCACGAATGTGTGGCAAAAACGCCACACATAAAAAGTCTAAAAAAACCAGTATTATCAATGCTTTATACCACTTTTAAAACTCTCTCTCTTCTCACTCTCTATATAAGGGCTTTTCTCCATACAAGGAACGGAGAGTATTTTTTGAGAACCCCACTCAAAAAATCTTCCTCCTTTCTCCTTGCATTCCGAAATTCGCCGGGGGTTGGTATATCGCCAAGCCGAACAGACCAAAAACGAGGACTTAGGTTGCTCGACTTGGACTAGCAATTATACCCGCCGAACCGCCAGCTTTTCCGTTCCTAATATTTGTCTTTCTCAATATATATTTACGCATTTTAAGGGGCTAGCCCCTCGCTTCGCTTCACCCCAGCCTTCGCACTCACACCCAAAAACAAGGAGAAAAAACAAACATTAAATCTTTTAAGTTGTAAAATATACCTTTACAATATTCTGTAAATAATTGTAAGGAGGTGAACTGTAATGAAGTTACCAAAATGTATTAATTGTAATTATAAACTTTCTTGGCCACAGACATTTAAGCAAACGATGATTGTAAAAAAAGACCCTTTACAATGCCCACAATGCCATCATAAATTATTTTTTACTCCTAAATCTAAAAAGAGGATATTTCTCTTAGTAGCACTTCTCCCTATCTTATTTGTAATTTTGATCGCCCTACAAATTTCAACGATAATATCTGTTTCTTTATTAATTATCTACTCTATTTTAGTTATGTTAGTGGTACCATTTCTTATTGAGGTAACAAAAAATGAAGAAGCTTTGTTTTGATGAAATGAGAATATAGATAAAGTGATTTTGATAAAAAAGACAAGGATAGGGGTACCGCCAGCATTGTAGAAAAAAACCACGCTAAGCAAAAACATAAAATAAGCTGTCCATATGGACAGCTTATTTACATAATTACCGTTATCAGAAGTTAAATTTTCTCATTTAATTTTGTAGGATACCCACCAAAAACACTGTCCCATATATATTTGTAAATCACTTGAAACAGGGATAAATATATCTTTTAGTTCTTCCTCAGTGTAATAGTTCTTTATGATTTCATACTTGGTTCCATTGTCCAAAGTCCTTATTTTATATGTATTTGGGTCATTTTCTTTATGCGCTAAAGTTCCACCTATGGACTCTGTATAAATATTATCAGCCATAAAAACTGTTGTTCCAGGCCCAAGCTTATCATGTAATTGATTTAAAAATTCTTGAATTCTAAACTTTGGTATATGTGAAAACCAAAAGTTTGCAACACATCCTTCAAAGTTCCCAGGGATTTTATCAAGTTGGTAGGCATCTCCTTGAAGAAAATTCACTTTAGAAGGGAGAATATCTTTTTGATTTGCGATGTTTAATACTTCGTTGGAATAATCTATGGCTGTTATATGTTTTGCTGTTTTAGCTATAAACTGTGTCCAATAGCCTGTCCCACATGCTACTTCTAAAATAGATTGGTTTGTAAATAGTTTTTGAAGTTTCTGTTGAATAAGAGTTTGTTCTTCTTGGCGAATTGGATCGTTTCTAAAATAAACCTTTTCATATTCATGGGCTCGTTCGCTATAATACATCTTCATAAATATCCCCCTTTATACACAAATTAACTAATTATAACATTTATTTGCTAATATCACATATG
>NZ_WWSA01000050.1:0-10566 GCF_009875615.1 Dorea sp. BIOML-A1 | reverse complement strand
CTGTTAACCGAAGGGTCGTTGGTTCGAACCCAACTCGGGGAGTTAAAGACAGAAATCGATTTGATTTCTGTCTTTTTTAATACATTATTTTTGTAATTGAATCCTATCATTGTCAACCCGATATTCATATTCTGCGCAGGAATATCCTTTCTTAAAACACCATGAATTTGCAAACAGAACAATCTGATAAGTCGTATCAGCGGAAAGCTTGTTAATACGCCGGTGCTTCTGAATAATTTCTTTGCAATACTGATCCGGATGGATGACGAAGAAACGATTCGTTACTATATATAGCTCGATTTCTAGCGTATTATCATTAGTATAGACAGTAGAATGCCTGACAGAATAAGGTCTGGTTTGAATAAAGGAGAAAAAGAATGCAATGATCAATAATATAGCTAGGATTCGGATATTTCTTTTTTTCAAGGCAAACCTCCTAAATGGTAATTTCTTACAGTGTATATAAATACATCTATATAAATACAGTGTAAGTTATCACATCTATTTTTTCAACCGAAATCTTAGTATACTTCAGTTATAGGATGGTACGAAAGATGAGTAGAATTAAGATTGAACTGGAAAAGGTATTAAAAGAGAGGAAGATCAGCAAGAATCAGTTATGCTATGCATGTAAGCTGCAGCATACCCAGCTGAATAATTATTGTAAGAACAAAGTCGTGAGAGTTGATCTGGCCACGATCGCGAAGATCTGCGATTATGTGGGATGCAGTATAGCGGATATATTGGTGCTGGAGAAGGATGAAGAACCGGAAAAAGAGATAGCGGAAGAGTAAAAGAAACCTGTAGGATAAAAAACAATCTCTATAATTTAAAAGGATCTTTTAGACGAGGAAAAAGTTTAAAAGATCCTTTTATTCAACCCTGAATCGGGGAACGTTTCTCATAGAAAAGAACTACAAAAAATAAGAAAATAAAAACGGAAAACTATTGTCTGTAGTATAAGTATTTGTTATTATGAAGTAAATAGAGGATATTTTACAAAGTAAAGCTTAATCTAGAGAATCTGCCAGTGGCAGGCCTCTGTAGATACCAAGGTATACAAAAGGAGAATGAAGAAATGAAAAAAGAAGACATGTCCTGTATCGACTGCGCAGTAAAAAACTGCAACAAAATGGATAAAACCTATCCGGATTTCTGTCTGACAACACACATGGACGAAGAAGTTCTAAATGAAGCTATGGAATGCTACAATGAAGACGAGAACCGCAAAGTAACAATTGCTGCGGCAGAAGTGGAGTATGAGAATTACTGCAAACATACCCGTGTCGAAGAAATCATGGATTTCGCAAAGAAGATCAATGCGAAAAAGATCGGGATCGCGACCTGTGTCGGCTTACTGAAAGAAAGCCGTATCCTGGCAGATATCCTGCGCAGACACGGCTTTGAGGTGTATGGTGTCGGTTGCAAGGCAGGAACACAGAAGAAGACATCCGTCGGCATTCCGGAATGCTGCGAAGGTGTCGGTGTGAATATGTGTAATCCGATTTTGCAGGCAAAGCTTCTGAATAGGGCGAAGACGGACCTGAATGTTGTGGTCGGACTTTGTGTGGGGCATGACAGTCTGTTTTATAAATATTCCGAGGCACTGACTACGACAGCAGTGACGAAAGACCGTGTACTGGGGCATAATCCGGTGGTGGCGCTTTATACTGCGGATAGTTATTATTCGAAGTTGAAGAAGAGTGAAGAAGAGTAATATTTCTAATTTGGGCGTTTAAAGATACATAAAGATATAACAAAGCGAAAAATGAAACTAGAGCTTGTGTAAATGTTCTGTTATAATAAATTGTTAAAATGAGAGGGGGTGTAAACATGGCAAGTATAAAAGATGTAGCACAAAAGGCAGGAGTCGGTGTTGGAACAGTATCAAGAGTACTGAATAACAGTGGATATGTATCGGATGAGACACGTGAAAAAATAGAAGAGGCTATGAAAAATCTTCAGTATACACCGAATGAACTTGCCAGAAATCTGTATCATAAAAAGAGTGGGATCATTGCCGTTCTGGTGCCAACAGTAGAAATTCCTTTTTTTGCAGAACTTGTACATAATATTGAAGCAGAACTTTATAATGAAGGATTCAAGATCATGTTATGTAATACAGATAAGGCACATAATGCAGAACTCGAATATCTGGATATGTTAAACAGGCATATCGTGGATGGTGTGATTACAGGTGTACATTCCTTAGATGTAGAAGAGTACAAAAAGATAAAAAAACCAATCGTTGCATTTGACCGTTATTTGGGAGAAGATATTCCTGTGGTTGCAGTCGATCATAAGGAGGGCGGACGACTGGCGGCGGAAATTCTGCTTAAGAATGGGTGTAAAAAAATAGTACATTTCAGAGGTTCAACTGCAGTAGAGTCGCCATATCACGAAAGACATTTTGAATTCGCAAGAATTATGAAGGAACAGGGAGTAGAGTGCTTTGATTATGAACTGGCATGGAATAAATTTGATCTGGAGTATTATAAGTATGCGGTAAAAGATTTGTTTGACAGACTGGATGAATGGGAATTTGATGGGATATTCGGAACAGATCTGGTTGCAATCGAGTGTATGAATGAGGTTATCCGAAGACATAAAAAGGTTCCGAAGGATGTAAAATGTGTGGCTTATGATGGAACATATATTACGCAGATAGTAGAACCAAGTGTGACTTCAATCGTTCAGCCGACAAAAGAACTGGCAAAAGAGGCGGCCAGGTTAATTTGTGAATTGGTTAATGGGAAGACATATAAAAATGAAAAAGTAACATTAGGAGTATCTGTGAGAAAGGGGAGAACAACAATAGAATAGTAAAAATGCACAAAAACAGTGCTAAAAATTTGATGAAATAAACGAAATGACGAAAAAATGTTGACATCTGAGCAGTTAAGAGTTATATATAGATTATACAAATCAGTCATGTGCACAGCTGAATTTATTTTTTTAACAAACATGGAACGGGTTCCATAAAAAAGAAAAGATGCGGAATTATTTTTTTTAGGAACATGGAACGGGTTCCACAAACAACCATCTACTCATTTAGGGAGGAAAAACTATGAAGAAAAAAAGCTTAAAAAAGGTTACATCTGCAGTATTAGTTGCAGCGATGTCGATGGGACTGCTTGCTGGATGCGGAGGAAGTAAGTCATCAGAAGAAGCAAAAACGGATGCGGACGGGGCAACCGTCATTAAATTTGGTATTCATGTGGCAAACCCAAAAAAACAGGAAACGGTTACTTACAATATTGTTCAGGGATTTAACAAAGAAAATAAAGGAAAATATAAAGTAGAATTCGTAGCAGCTGATACAGAGGCACATTCAAAAAATATGAAACTGGCAGCACAGGATGGAAGTCTTCCGGAAATTGTACATTTAGATTCAGCGGAGGCACCGGAATACAATGAGGCCGGATACTTATTAGATATGTCTGATTTCCTGAAAGAAAATAAAGACATTGATGATGCACTGGATGGTATGGAAGATGCATTCAATGATGGAAAAGTACAGTATGGACTTCCATATCAAAGTAATGTTCAGGGATTTTTCTATAATAAAGATTTGTTTGATAAAGCTGGGATTGCTTATCCAACAGATGATACAACTTATGACGAATTCCTTGATATGATCGCAAAACTGAAAAATTCAGGAGTTACACCAATCGCAATCGGAAGTAAGAACAGTGGATACTCAATGTGGGAGTTCAATGAATTCTTTTCAAGATATGGATGGGAAGATAATGAAAAATCCTATACTGGTGATAAGGCAAAATATTCAAACGATGATATGAATGCATGTTTTGAAAAAATAAAAGGACTTGCAGATGCCGGAGCATTTCCGGAAAATATGGCAACAATCGAATATTTTGACGCAAAACAGCTCTTTAATGAAGGAAAAGCAGCAATGTTCGGAACAGGTCAGTGGGACTGTGCAGAATTTGATAAAAATGTCGGTGAACACATCGGATTCTGGTGGGGACCAAAATTTGGGGATTCTTCTTATGAACAGAATATTGCAATGAAAGTTCCGGCAGCTCCGCTGGTAGTAAGTTCAGCGGTAAAAGATAATGATAAAGCAAAAGAAGCTTTGTATGCATTTTTGAAATATTATTATGGAGAAGAAGCAGCAAAGATTTCTTATGAAGGATCCATTTTCCCGGCAACCAATTATGATGGTATTGCAGCAACAGATTCACAGTATGCAATGAATGCAATGATCACAGCACTTGGAAATGGATGGGAAACACCAAAAGCAGCTCCGGACCAGACAGTTACTCCGGCAGTTCAGGAAGCAATGTATGATGCAATATTTGGTGTTATGCAAGGAACATACAGTCCGAAAGATGCTTTAAAAAATATGGATTCGGCAGCAGCAAACTAGACAGACGTTAATATTGGCTGACACTGCATGGGACTGCCATGAAGATTTATCATGGTGGTCCCGGATATAAAGAGGATGAGCGTATGCATTGGTTAAGTAAAAAGAGATACAAGATAGGATTGGTAATTCCGACACTGGTTGTGTATATGGTATTTATTATTATTCCTATTGGAATGTCAATTGGATATAGTTTTACAAAATATTCTGGAATTGGAAAGGCTACATTCAACGGATTGACAAATTATATGAGATTATTTAAAGACCGTTTGTTTTGGATATCCTTAAAGAACACAATGATTATGTTTATATTGGCATTTGTATTGTTATTGTCTTTATCTTTTCTCATTGCTTTGTTACTGAATAATAAATTAAAAGGAGTGGATTTTTCAAAGTCATTAATCTTTTCTCCTGCCATTATCGCACCGATCATTGTTGGAATTATCTGGGTTTATATATTAGATCCAAACATTGGTATTATCAATAATGTTCTGGATGCGATAGGGGCATCTGGTTTGAAACAAAAATGGATAGGCGGCAATACACTGTCTCCGTATAGTATCGCGATTATCTATTTCTGGCAACAATTAGGATATCTGGTAACGGTATTTATTGCAGGTCTTAAAATGATACCGGGAGAGGTGTTGGAAGCAGTTGAAATAGATGGTGCAAGCTTTATACAGAAGACAATGTATGTCACAATTCCAATGATGAAATCAACGATTTCAACAGTAGCAGTTCTGATCATTACAGGAGTGTTTAAGATCTTTGAAATTGTGCAGCAGACAACAGGAGGAGGTCCAAACCACCTGTCTGAGACGTTGGTTACATATAGTTACTCAATGACATTTAACAGTGGAGATTATGGTTATGGAATGTCTCTGGCTACATTTACATTCCTTCTTTCACTGGTGATCACAGGTATTTATTCAATACTTACAAGAGAAAGAGGTGAATAGGAATGGTACCGAAAAGAAAGAAAATTGCAATGTATGCTGCGATGATCATTATAACAGCGATTGTTGTATTTCCATTTTTATGGATGGTATTGCTTTCGTTCAAATCAAGTTCAGAGATCATGTCTAATCCATTGGCAATGCCGAAGGCATTTAATCTCGACAACTTCAAACATGCATTGGAAACATTAAACTTTCCACAATTATATGCGAACACTTTTGTTGTATGTATAGTATCTGTTGTGTTGGAACTTATTATTACATTCTGCAGCTCTTTCGTAATTGCAAGAATGGAATTTAAGCATCCGAAGGCAAAGAGTTTATTATATGGATTTTTGATTTTGGGATTATCTGTTTCACCATTTATTTTATTGTTCCCGGTATATAAGATTAATATCTTTTTCGGGTTGAGAGGAAAATGGGCATTGATTTTTCCATATGCAGCAAGTTCGATTTCATTCAATACGCTTCTTCTGACAGCATATTTGAAACAGCTTCCTACGGAAATTGACGAAGCGGCTGTAATAGATGGCTGTAACATCTGGCAGCTGATGGTGAAAGTTATTTTGCCAATGGCAAAGCCGGTTATTGCAACAATTGTCATTTTTAACGTGTTATACATATGGAATGAATATCCGTATGCATCTGTAATGCTGAAAGATGTATCTGATTATACACTTTCTATGGGAGCTTCATTCTTCAAAGGAAATTATACGGTAGATTATGGTGGAATTGTAGCATCCAGTCTTATGATTATTGTTCCGGAACTGATCTTCTATGGATTATTCCAGAAGAATATTGTAGAGGGTATGACAGCGGGAGCTGTGAAAGGATAATTATTAACAAAAAGAAAAGGAGACTTATATTATGAGCAATGTATCAGGATTATTTAAAGATTTGACAACTGTAAAAAAAGCCAGAAACGGAAGACTTGCCAGCTGGGATCAGAGAGGTAAGAATCAGGATTATTGGGAAATCCCGGCAGGTGAGACAATCTCTCTTGGAGAAGTGGAAGGACCGGGATGTATCACACATATCTGGATGACTTCTTCCTGCAGAAAAGTAGTAGCACCAAGTATTCTTGATCCGGTATTAAATGCTTCAGCAGCTCCGGTTATGGAGATTCATCCGGCACTTGGAGTTATCTGGGATGATTATGATCCATTCTATTATAGAAAAGTTCTGATCAAGATTACATGGGATGATCAGGATACACCAAGTGTACTTGCACCATTGGGAGATTTCTTCTGTATTGGTAACAGTTATCCGGGCAATTTTTCTTCGCTGCCATTTAATGTTTCGCTGAAACCAGAAGAAGCAGGAAGATATGGAGCTCCTTGTTCTGTGTCATGCTATTTCCCAATGCCTTTTAATAAAAAAGCAAAAATTGAGATTGTAAATGAAAACGAACTTCCATTTATTTTATATTTCAATATTGACTATGAAATGTATAAAGAGCCACTGGATGAGAATACAGCATATTTCCATGCAAGCTGGCACAGAGAAAATCCTTGTCAGGGCTGGGGACCAGACCTTCAGACAAACTGTCCGGAAGTTAATAATGTAACCAATTTTAAAGGTGAGAATAACTATACGGTGCTTGACGTAGAAGGAACGGGACATTATGTAGGATGTAACCTTACTGTAAAACACTACCAGGGAAGCTGGTGGGGAGAAGGAAATGATATGTTCTTCATTGATGGAGAGGAATACCCGTCATTAAATGGTACAGGAACAGAGGATTATTTCAATCATGCATGGGGAATGCAGAAAAATGCATATCCATTCTTTGGAACTATTGTACATGAAAGTGATACGGATGGATTCCAGGTATCTTATCGTTTCCACATTACAGATCCAGTAAGATTTGAGAAACATTTGAAAGTTACGATTGAACATGGACATGCGAACCATCTGTCAGATGACTGGAGTTCAACAGCATACTGGTATCAGACACTGCCAACAGCAAAACCAATTACGATTCTTCCTGTAGAAGAGAGAATTCCAAATGTACCGGTACTTCCAGAACGCAATCTTCAGATGCCGGAATTAACAGAAGAAATGAAAGCAGCGAGAGAATCATGGGCAAAACGCTGGGAAGAGTATAAGCCTGCAAGAGAAGAACAGTTCAGAATTAAAGAAAATAAGGCCCGCCGGGAATCAAAGCTTAATACTGAATTTGCAAAGAAGCTTCGTGAAGAATATAAGTAATAATATCGGAGGCACAATATGTCAAAAGAACTGATGATTGAAAGAATAGAAAAAGCCCAGAAAGAAATTGAAGCAAAAAGAGAAACCGTACAGCAGGGAAAATTTCGTCAGGACTATCATTTTATGGCAGAAACCGGATGGATCAATGACCCAAATGGGTTGATATATTTTAAAGGAAAGTATCACTTTTTCTATCAATATAATCCATATTCCGGATTTTGGGACTGTATGCACTGGGGACATGCTGTCAGTGAAGATATGATTCATTGGGAGTATCTGCCATTAGCGCTTGCACCAAGTGAAGTATATGATGATCATTTGAAGGGGGGCTGCTTCTCCGGCAGTGCGATTGAACATGATGGAAAGTTATTCCTGATCTATACAGGAACCTGTAATAATGGAAATGGGTTTGAACAGGCACAGTGTATCGCATATAGTGAAGACGGAATCCACTTTGAAAAATATGAAGGGAACCCGGTGATCACAGCACCGGAAGGTGTTCCAACAGATCTGTTCAGGGATCCGAAAATATGGAAACACGATGATACCTATTATGTAGTCTGTGGAGCAAGCAAAAATGGATTTGCACAGGCAAGACTGTATAAATCGACAGATATGTTCCACTGGGAATTTGTCAATGTCCTTGCAGAGAGCAGAGGCGAATGGGGCTATATGTGGGAGTGCCCGGATTTTTATCCGGTAGGAGATAAATATGTGTTGATGTTCTCTCCGATGGGAGGAAAAGAGCGCACCAGTGTTTATCTGGTGGGAGATTTTGACTATGATACCGGAAAATTTTTCTATACAATTTCAGGGGAAATTGACTGGGGATTTGATTATTATGCACCACAGTCATTCCTGGCACCGGATGGCAGAAGGATTCTGGTAGGATGGGCGAATGCATGGGATTGGATGCCATTTTGGAAAGACTGGGGTCCGACATATCAAGAAGGCTGGTGCGGATTCTTTAACATTCCGAGAGAGGCGGTATTAGCAGAAGATAATACATTAAAGTTTATTCCTGTAAAAGAATTACAGGATCTCCGGAAGAATAAGCAGGAAGAAGCGGACATTCTGATAAAAGAAGACGAGAAAAAAGAACTTCGGAGTGGCTGTGTTTATGAAACGGAAATGCGGATAAATCTGAAAAAATCAACTGCAGACAAGATTAGGCTGAACTTAAGAATGTCTCAGGGAAAGAAGACAGAGATCCTATTTGATCTGAAGAGAGCGGAAGCATATTTTGACCGTAATAATTCCGATGGCTGGAGTAAAGGAGTCGCAAGATGTCCATTGAATTTAATGGGCAAAGAGCATCTGGATATTCATATTTATTCTGACAAAATTTCATTAGAAATATTCAGCAATGATTATCAGAATAATTTTTCTTGTAATATATATAATGTGGATGATGATCAGAAAAATGAAGTGAAAGCAATTGGCGGAGATCTGGTTATTGAAAGCATTCGGTCATGGGAACTTGAAAAGACAATGAAATAAAATGAAAATTATATGATTGAGGACGGGATAGTGTGGAAAAACATTATCCCGTTTTTATGTGCACTTTGCAGTACATGTCACCAATGGATGTGATTAACGTGAGGGGAAGTTGAAGAAGAGTGAATAAATTGAAATCTGAAAGAAAATACTTTTATTATATCACTTCAAAGTAACTTGAAATGACTTTGAAGTGACTTTGAAGTAGCATTGAAGTAATTCGATTATAAGGGGTAAATAGTATGTATCTTGAAGAAATTATAGCGGATATAAAATTAGAAAATGATAAATTTGAATGTAAGGCAAGACTTAATCGAAATGACATAGTGGGATGGTTAAAGACGAGAGTATTAAGAGTAAAAATGCGCAGTACGATATTCTTACATCGGATAAAATATATGAAGCAAGCCACTTTAAGGATTTGAAAGCATTTTATTCGACACATAACAATGGAAAAGAATTAAAAGAAAAAGCACTTCAATCAATGGGATTCTATGATGAAAATAATATGCTGGCAAATGGGGCAGTATTATTTCAGGATGATTATCAGGGAAAAAAGACAGAGATTAAATGTTCCGTATTTTCAGGATTTAATAAAGGCAGTGAGAAGATAATAACAATTAATCGATATAATGGAAATATTACATCTTCAATTAATTATATGATGGATTTTGTTAATCAACGGATGAATCATTCACTGATTAAATTGGATAATGTACGAAAAAATATAGACGCATATCCACAAAGAGCACTATTTGAAGGTATTGTAAATGCAATTGCACATAGAGATTATTTCCTGGACGGAACGCAGATACAGGTGGATATGTTTAAAGACAGACTGGAAATATCCTCGCCCGGTAGTTTTTACAGGGGAGAGAAAATAGGAAAAACATATGATTTATCGGGAATTATATCAAAACGTAGAAATGAGTTGATTTCCTCTGTTCTGGTTAGTTGTAATGTCATGGAGGCAGCCGGAACAGGATTTGATAAAATTATGGAAGAATATCAGGGAGTTGATGAAGCTCACAGACCATACATTTATTCAACTTCAGATCATTTTACTTTGGTGTTACCGGATTTGACTTATTCAGAAGGAGTAGAAGATAATAAAATTCCACATCTTGAATATGTCCCGGTAGCCAATGGAACAAAATATGATGATGCAGTGTTATCATTCTGCTATTATCAGGCACGTAAAGTATCAGAAATTGCAGAATATCTAGGAGTCAGTGATTCGTCATATTTAAGAAAACAAGTGTTAGAGAATCTTGCTAGAGAAAATTATGTAACGAAAGGTAAGATTGGAAGAGCAGCATGTTATAGAACCAATATGGATATGGTAGAATTGAAATAATTATTCTCTCTCTGAAAAGGAATAACAAACCAGATTAGCAAAGGTTTGTTATTCCTTTTTGCATATTATTTGAGACTGTAATTAATTCTGTGTAAACTCTAAAAGAGCTATATATCCTCTTGGATTGATGTTAAAATAAATATCAATTCAGGAGGATT